>JBKJSJ010000064.1:0-16701 GCA_046595965.1 Ferruginibacter sp. | reverse complement strand
CTTGATTTAAAAAGTAGTCCAACGGACTACGAGTAAATATTAGAAGGTATTATACCGACCATTGCCGATTATTACTGTGTAGCAAAATACATTGTACTAAATACTGGTTTAATCGATATAAAACGGGGAGCAAAAGTTAAACACAACGAATTTAATCGTTGCTGTGCCACAGCATAAAAGCTTAAAATAAATACAAAAATAAGTTGCCCAAAAGAGTTACAGTGTAACATTTATTACACAACTGCATATCATCCCCCATTTTCGTGTACAATCATATCCGGCACTGCTTACAGTCAGTGTAAAAGCCTTTTTAAGTCATGTTTTCACACTTGTTTCTGTTGGAATTTTACATCGTAATTATTCATTACCAAAAAATATTAACTAATGAAAAATCTTATCATATTGGGAGCAGGCACCGCAGGAACCATGATGGCTAATCACCTGCACAATCAACTGAAAAAATCCGGTTGGCAAATTAGCATTATAGATGAAAGAGAAGAACACCATTATCAGCCAGGGTACCTTTTTCTGCCCTTTGATATTTATGCTCCGGAAGACATTATCAAAAGCATTGAAACATTTATACCAAAGAATGTAAAACTCATCACACAAAAAATAAACCGCATTCTGCCAACAGAAAATAAAATACAATTGGCTGGTGGAGAAGAAATGTCTTATGATGTGCTAATCATTGCTACAGGGGCAAATATAGCCCCGGAAGAAACCAGCGGAATGAAAGGAACAGAATGGCAAAAATCTGTTTTTGATTTTTATACTTATGAAGGATCGCTTGCACTGCGAAATAAATTAAGAGACTGGAAAGGTGGTAAACTGGTGGTTCATATTACCGAAATGCCCATTAAATGCCCGGTAGCACCTCTGGAATTTGCTTTTTTAGCCGATTCATTTTTTAAGCACAAGCAAATGCGGGAAAAAGTAGAAATCACTTATGTAACTCCTTTAAGCGGAGCGTTTACAAAACCAAAAGCTACCGAAGCCCTGGAACATCTACTGGAAGAAAAAAATATCAAAATAGAAGCAGACTTTGCCATAGAGCAGGTGGACAATATAAACAAAACCATCATAGATTATGGTGGTAGAACCATTCCTTTTGATTTATTGGTGACTGTACCAACCAATAAAGGGGATGCATTAATGGAAAGATCGGGCATGGGCGATGATCTCAATTATGTGCCTGCTAATAAAGCTACCCTGCAGAGTAAAGAATATGCAAACATTTTTGTGCTGGGCGATGCAAGTAATATTCCTGCATCCAAAGCAGGCTCTGTGGCTCACTTTGAAGCAGAAATATTAACAGAAAATATTCTACGCTATGTAAAAGGCGACCCACTAAAAGAAGAATTTGACGGCCATGCTAACTGCTTTATTGAAACAGGAAACGGCAAGGCCCTGCTCATAGATTTTAATTATACGCATGAGCCGGTAGAAGGAACTTTTCCTTTTGCAGGGCTTGGGCCACTGAGCCTGCTAAAAGAAAGCAGGATGAACCATTTAGGAAAACTGGCTTTTAGATGGATATACTGGAATGTATTATTAAAGGGTACTCATATTCCTTTTGTATCTGCCACAATGAGCGAAAGCGGAAAGAATTTTAATTAATTTATTTAATCATTTTAAAAATAAACAATCATGGAAAGTACAATAGCTGGTAAAAAAATTACCGTAAACGAAGAAGGTTATTTAAAAGATTTTAATCAGTGGGATGAAAAAGTAGGAGAAGCCCTGGCAGAAGAGGCACATATTAACCTGTCTCCAAGGCATTGGGAAGTATTAAAATATTTGCAAAATGAGAATAAGAACCAGGTGGCACTCAGCATCAGGCGCATTGGCAAAAGCGGGTTAGTGGATATAAAAGAATTTTACCAGTTATTTCCCCTGGCACCTTTAAAAACTGCTACTAAAATTGCAGGCATTCCCAAACCTGCAAGCTGTATTTAATTCACTATAAAAATTATCTGTCATGAATGAAAATAAAGCTGCAATAAAAAAGATGATGATCATCTTATCTAAAGGCACATTAGAAAATGTTTATGCCGCTTTTATACTGGCCAATGGTGCCCGTATGGAAGGCATAGAATCAGAAATGTTTTTTACATTTTTTGGGCTGGAAGCAGTACATAAAAAGAAACTAAACAGCCTGCACGTAGCCACCGTAGGAAACCCTGCTATGCATATACCAACCATGCTCGGTGGTTTGCCAGGCATGGAAGCACTGGCTACTTCTATGATGAAAAAAGAAATGGAAAAAGTAGATATGCCCGAAGTGCCCGAGTTCCTGGATATTTTATCCGCCTCTGGAGTAAAATTATGGGCCTGCAAGTTGGCCATGGATATGTTTCATTATACCAAAGAAGATTTGTATGAAGGGGTAGATGGTGTAATTACTGTAGGAGATTTTTATAAGCTGAGCGAAGGAGAAGGAGTACACATGCTGTTTGTTTAACCCCTGCACACTTCTATAAAAAAGCAGTAATAATATTTTTTATACCAAACGGAATTTCATTTTAGGCCAATGTGTGCTGGCTGAAATTTCGATTAGCTTTTTGAGGTAGGGTTTGGTAAATGCCGACCTGATGTATTTGGATAATTTATAAATCAAGTCGGTATTAATTGCTGTTTTTTTTAAAATAATTTAACGGGGATACAATGAAAAACTGGATGAGTTCTGTCCTGCTGTGCACGTATATCAGAATGCCAACGACAGAATCTTTTTTGCAAATAAATGCTAACAACTAATTCGCTTTTTAAAACCATTCTGCATTCGATGCAGAGTATAAAATTTTAATCATGAAAAAAATAATCATTTCATCAGGCTTCGCTTTTTTGCCCATCCTGCTTTTAGCTCAAACTGGCCACATTATGCAGGGCATAGGAGCCACCAACATGTCAATGGGTGGTGCTGCCACCGCTCAACCAATAGATATTAGTGGGGCACTGCAATGGAATCCTGCATCTATATCGGCTTTTGATTCAAAAATATTTTCTGTAAATGCAGGCGCATTTTTTTCTTCGCCTGTTTTATCATCCAAAGTTTCGGCACAGGATGGAAATACCTATAGTGGGGTTACCAAAGATGACAGGGGCATATCTGTAATGCCCGCCCTTGCTATGCTCTGGGGCAAAAAAAATTCCAATCATACATTCGGGGTTTCAGCATTTGGCATCAGTGGCTTTGGGGTCACTTTTCCCGAAAGTAAAACTAACCCGGTAAACATGCCGCAAAGCCAGGGAGGTTTTGGGCGCATACAATCCGATTACCAGCTCATGCAGGTAGGGTTTACTTATGCATATAAAATAAGCAAACAATTTTCTATTGGCCTGGCACCCACATTTAATTACTCTTCATTAAAACTGGCTCCCAATCCGCTTGCATCACCCAGCCAAACATTGGGATATCCTAAAAGTGACAAAGCTACCGCATTGGGAATGGGTGCACAGTTTGGAATATTTTACAACTCTGGTATGGGAATAAAATTAGGGGCTTCTTATAAAACAAAACAACAGTTCAGCAATTTTGATTTTAAAAATACTTACTTAGATGGTTCTGCAGCACCCAACGTAAAATTTAAAATGAACTACCCGGCCATTTTTTCTGCAGGAATAGGTTTTTCTAATAAAAACATTGACCTGGCTGCAGATTATAGATTTGTAGATTATGAAAACACAGAAGGATTTAAAGCAAAAGGCTGGACCAATACAGCTTCTGTAGCCGGTTTTGGATGGAAAAATATGTCGATCGTTTCTGCAGGAATACAGTACAAGGGCATTTCTAAATTTCCATTAAGAGCTGGATATACTTACTGTGGCAATCCTATAAGAAGTGAGCTTGCATTTTTCTCTATACCTGCTACGGCCGTTATTAAAAACGCATTTCAGTTGGGCAGCGGATATGAATTTAATAAAAGAGTTGCGCTGAATGTTGTGTATCATCATGGCAGCAGTGGAGGCGCTACAAGTGGCCCGCTGCTGAGCCCTATGATGGTTACTGCTACCAACCCCAACGGAGCCGTACCGGGTAGCAATGTTTCTTACAAAATGACAACCGACCTGGTAATGGTAGGTCTTAATTATAAATTTTAAAATAAATGACTTTTAAAAAAATGCCGGATACATGCCGGCATTTTTTTCGTTTAATATTTAACAAATTGCTTTATAAAACGACTTGCGATTTGTGACCTTTGTTACATTAATAACTGTGGCTAACATTTATTTTTGCTACGTAAATAATAAGGATGACAACTCATAAAATTTTTGTGGATAATATAAAATGCAATGGCTGCATTCAAAGTATTAAAAATGCATTGCAAAAAATAAAGGGGGTAAGTGCAATAAATATTTTTAAAGAAGAAGACAAAATATGTGTAAGCGGAATAGCAATAGACAGGGATGAAATTATTAAAAAGCTGGCTTCTATGGGTTATCCTGAAAAAGGACATAACAACATTTTTAAAAAAGCAAAATCCTTTGTAAGCTGTACAGTGGGCAGATTATCTTAAAAAAAATTGATTTTATGAAACAGGGTATATTAAACAATTGGAATTTTATGCGGTTTTTCAGGCTGGCACTGGGCATAGCTATTATTGTGCAGGCTGCTATAGCAAAAGACTGGATGATTGGATTGATGGGACTTATCTTTACAGCCATGCCCCTGTTTAATATGGGCTGCTGCAGCACGGGTGGATGTGCAGCACCGGTTAAAAAAAATACTGAACACAAAAAAGAAATTACTTATGAAGAAGTTATTTAACGAATATAAATTATACTTGCTTGGAGCTGTGCTGGGAGCCATTGCAGGCTATTTGTACTGGCAACAGATCGGTTGTTCCACCGGTACCTGTATGATTACATCAAAGCCATTAAACAGTACGCTTTACGGCGCACTAATGGGAGCCTTATTATTGGGTATGTTTAAAAAAGAAAATAAAAAACAGGTGTTAAAAGAAGAAGAAAAAAACAACCCGGTTGTTTAGTAACTTCATTTAAGGGGGAAGTGATTTATTTTCTTTAGTGTAAAATATTTTATTTTAAAATAAAAAAAATTACACCTGTACCTGCAGTGCTGCAGCCAGGTTTTTTACTTTCTCCATGAGAGCGGGCATTACTTTTTCTATTTCATCTGTAAGTTCTATGCCTTGCTGCTGCAGGCTTTCTATACTCACTACAAATAAATGTATTTCCGGAATTTTTCCAAGGAGCTGCAATGCACTCACCATATCTTTCAATCCAATATCATGCGTGCTCATAGCTTTGGGAAATTCGTTTGCAAAGCGTGGTTTTATCAGGCGGATAGTACCATTGGGGTTATCATCCAATGTAGCATCTACAAGGATGATGGTTTGATATCCTTCAAAATAACCGAGTAGGTGAAATCCGCCCGTGCCGCCATCTACAATATCAACATTAGTAAGCCCGTTTTCTTTTTGCAGCCTGTTGGCTACATGCACTCCTACACCTTCATCACCCATCAGGTAATTACCAATGCCCAGAATCAATAATTTATTTTGGCCCGGCACAATAGTTATGTTTTTGTTTTATCAGTTTCAGTAACTTTATTTACCAATGCTGCAGAATTATTTTCAGAAGAAGTGGTGTTAATTTCTGTAGCAGACGCTCCTTTTTCGGGATTAGGTGTTTGATGATGATTTCTTTCAAAAACTTCTTCTTCAATAAATTTCCATCCGCCACCTATGCTGCTTATTTCTCCACGGCCTTCTACATAGTCGTGGTAAAATACCAGGTAAATATGTATCACTGCAAATAAAATAAAGAACCACATACTCCAGTGATGTATTTGCCGGGTTAAAATATCACCCCCAAAAACAGCAGGTACCCAGGCAAATAATTTAGGCAGCCACCAGCTACTCATGCCTGCATATAATCCAAACCCGGTAAGGCATTGCACCAGGTAAGCAATAAAGCTGAGAAAATAGGTGAAACCTGCCATGGCATTGTGTCCAATACTCATGTGCTCCTTGCCTTTAAGCATCAGTATGTCCATGCGAAACACATACCACATCTCTTTAAAAAACTTTTTAGAGATTGGTAAAAACTGTCTCCAGTTGGCGTATTTGTTTCCTACAAATCCCCAGTAAATTCTAAATAAAAAATTAAAAAAGAAAATATACCCTGCCGCAAAATGAATGTAACGGATCCATCCCATGGTAAATTTTCCGGTGGCTTCCTGCTGGCTCTGCAATGCCAGCGGATCTGCAATATAAAAACCGGTAGCAATCAATGCTACTATTACCAATGCATTCAGCCAATGATATATTCTTACGGGAAGTTCCCATACATATACTCTCCTAAGCCTTTGAATATGCACATATTTGTTTGCCATAAAAAAAGTTAATGTGAATTTTATTCTCCCAAAATATTTATGCGGCTGATATGTTTTCCTTCTTCATCATAAGTATGAACACTGCATGCCATGCATGGGTCAAAGCTGTGAATGGTTCTTAAAATTTCCAGTGGTTGTTTTTCGTCTGCTACCGGTGTATCTATTAATGCTGCTTCATAAGCCGACAGTTGACCATTGGCATCCCGGGGCGATGCATTCCAGGTGGTAGGCACTACCAGTTGATAATTAGCAATTTTTTCATCTTCAATATTTATCCAGTGTGCCAGTGCGCCACGGGGTGCTTCTGTGTGCCCCACACCCCTTGCAATTTTTGGCCAGGTAGTGGGATCAAATTTGCTCATCTCTGCCATGCGGCTGTCGCCATTTTTAATATTGGTAATTAACTGGTCAAAAAATTCCAGTCCCCATTGTGCTACCAATTTACTTTCCAGGCCACGTGCGGCTGTTCGGCCAAGGGTAGAAAATAAGGCTGTTACCGGTACATCCAGATCGGTTATTACTTTATCTACCACTTCTTTAAAATCTTCACGCCCTCTTGCATAACCCACCAGCATACGGGCCAGCGGACCCACTTCCATGGCATTGCCTTTCCATCTTGGTGTTTTTACATAACTGTATTTTTGCGTTGTATCCAGATTTTCAAATGGAGGTTTTGGCCCGGTATATTTTACTTTGCTTTCTCCTTTCCAAGGGTGCAATCCTTTTTTATCTCCCTCTTTATATTCGTACCAGGAGTGTGTAATAAATTCCTGCACTTCTTCATCTTTTCTAAGATCTACATCATATACTTTGCTCAGGTCTTTATTTAGAATAGCACCAGCCGGAAATTTGTATGAGTCCATATCCCTGTATCCATTGGTGGGCAAATCGCCATACACTAAATAATTTCCTATGCCACCGCCAATGGCTCCCCAATCTTTATAAAAAGAAGCAATGGCCATCAGGTCTGGAATATAAACCTGCTCCACAAAGTCTTTTCCATCTTTTAATAATTGACCAACATAAGAAAGTCTTTCTGCATTTAATCCGCTTACATCATCCATACTTATAGAGCAGGCCATACCACCCACCAGGTAATTTGGATGTGGATTTTTGCCACCAAAGATGGCATGTACTTTTACAATTTCTTTTTGCCATTCCAGTGCTTCCAGGTAATGGGCCAGGCCAATAAGGTTTACTTCTGCCGGAAGTTTATAAGCAGGGTGCCCCCAATAACCATTTGCAAAAATGCCGAGCTGGCCACTTTCTACAAATTTTTTAATGCGTGTTTGAATATCGCTGAAATAACCGGGTGAACTTTTTGGCCATTTGGAAATGCTCTGTGCCAGCTCAGAAGTTTTTTTTGGATCTGCTTTTAATGCATTTACAACATCTACCCAATCCATGGCATGCAAATGATAAAAATGCACCACATGATCATGAATGTACTGTGAGCAAAACATAATGTTCCTCACCAGTTCTGCATTGGGTGGAATCGTTATATCCAGCGCATCTTCTACACAGCGCACAGAAGTTAGTGAATGGATAGAAGTGCATACACCACACACTCTGCCTACAAATGCCCATGCATCTTTAGGGTCTCTGCCTTTTAGAATTTCTTCCAGCAGGCGCACCATGGTGCCACTGCTGAAAGCATCTGTTATTTTACCATTTTCTATATCGGCTTCTATACGAAGATGGCCTTCAATTCGGGTAATAGGATCAACAACAATTCTTTTTGACATATAGCAGATTTAATGCGTTTTTAAATTAAGACTCCAGTTCTTTTTCACTTGCTTTTCCTTCTTTTTCCAGGTTAAAAATGAGGGAATGTTTTCTCACATTGGTAGCAATGGCATGTGCAGCAATGGCAGCACCGGTAGCACCCAAAGCTATTTTTCCCAAAGTATCTGCATTGGCTTCTATACCAAATCCTGCAAAGGCAGAAGCTCTTTCATACAACCTTCCGTTGTCCCAAAAATTTTCTTCACTGCAACCTATACATGGATGGCCCGATTGAATAGGATAACTGGTACCGTTGTTCCATTTCATTACGCCGCATGCGTTGTAGGTAGAAGGTCCCTTGCAGCCAACTTTGTATAAACAATATCCTTTCTTAGCATTTTCATCATCAAAAGTTTCTACAAATAAACCAGCATCATAATAGGGTCTGCGGTAGCAGCTATCATGTACTCTTTTGCTGTAAAAAGCTTTGGGTCTTCCCATCCTGTCTAACTCAGGTATTTTTCCAAAAGTTACCAGGTGTACAATTACACCCGCCATTACTTCTCCAATAGGTGGGCAGCCCGGTACTTTAATTAATGGGATACCTTTTAATAATTTATGTATCGGTGTTGCATTGGTAGGGTTTGGCCTGGCCGATTGTACACAACCATTACTGGCGCAACTGCCCCATGCTATTACAGCTTTGGCACCAGCGGCTGCTTCCTGCAGAATCTGCATAGAAGTTTTTCCGCCAATCATGCAATACACACCATCGGCACCCGTGGGCACACTTCCTTCTACACAAAGAATATATTCTCCTTTATATTTTTTCATGGTATTCTGCATGGCTTCTTCTGCCTGAAATCCTGATGCTGCCATTAATGTTTCGGAATAATCAAGCGATATTTTATCTAATAAAATATCGGCCACAATAGGGTGAGAGGAGCGAATAAAACTTTCGCTGCAGCAGGTGCATTCCTGAAAGTGCAGCCATATAACCGGGATGCGGGGCTTTGTTTCCAGGGCTTTTATTACCTGGCCTGCAGCACTCTGATCCAAACCCATAAAGGCAGCCATCATAGTTACAAATCCTAAAAAATCTCTTCGGGAATATCCTTTTCTTTCTACCTCCTGGTAATAAGTTGGCTGAGTGTTTTTCAAAGCATCGTTAGACATGCAGGATATTTTAATGGTGAGAAAGGTATTTTAAGTTGGTAAAGTTATTTTTCATTTTAAAGGAATCGTATGACGTTACACATTTAAAGCAATGATGTTCATCATAATTTAAAAATCAGTTTATCAATAATTTTAATCTTCTATAAAATAAAATATATGAGAAAATTTATTGCTGCATGCAGCTTTTTGATTTTGATGATTCCGTTTGCCAGCATTGCTCATCCGGGTCATGGAGAAACAGGTGGCTTTACCATCATTCATTATTTTGCAGAGCCCCTGCACATTTTTGTCTGGCTGAGTCTATTAACTGCTATTGCAGTTTTTATACAGTATAAGAATAAACAAAGGCATCTTAAAAAACATAATAAAGAATGCATGAACTCTCTATAGTGATGAGCATTGTTGATATTGCACAGCAACAGGCATCAGAGGCAAATGCATCCCTTATTGAAGAGATAGAAATAGATATTGGTTGCCTGAGTACAATAGAAATGAATGCATTTGAATTTGCATGGAGCCAGGCAGTAAAACAAACCCTGCTGCAGAAAGCAGTAAAAAAAATTAATCGCATACCCGGAAAAGCTCAATGCTCCGATTGCGATGCAGTGTTTGCTATACAAAATTTATACGATGCCTGCCCAGAATGCGGAAAGTATTTAATTCATATACTTGCAGGAAAAGAACTGCGGGTAAAATCATTGGTTGTTTCCGGTGAAGATTAATTGTATGGAAGATTTGGAGTTTAGAAAAAGTTACTAAAAGTAAACTATTAATAATAGTAAAATTATAAACCTCTAAACCTCTAAACCCTAAACTTTTTACCCTAAACTCTAAACCAATAAACCTTTAAACTATAAAATTATGTGCGCCACCTGCGGATGCGATACTGATGGAAAAGTTACCATGCATGAGCCTGGTCATCAGCATGAGCATCATCACCCTCATACAGAAGCTGCTCATTCGCACAAAAAAGTGCTGGATGTAGAGAAAGATATTTTACAGGAAAATAATTTACTGGCTGCAAGAAACCGTGGATATTTTGATGCTAAAAATATTCTTGCCCTCAACCTGGTAAGTTCGCCCGGTTCTGGAAAAACTTCTTTGCTGGAAAGAACCCTCACCGACCTTAAAGGCCAGTTGGATTTTTATGTAATAGAAGGAGATCAGCAAACAACCAATGATGCAGACCGCATACATGCCACAGGCACAAAAGTAGTGCAGATAAATACCGGCAAGGGTTGTCACCTGGATGCACACATGGTGTTGCATGCAGTGCAGGGAATAAAACCCACCCAAAATGCAGTATTGTTTATAGAAAATGTAGGCAACCTTGTGTGCCCCGCCATGTTTGACCTTGGTGAAAAAGAAAGAGTAGTTATTATCAGCGTTACAGAAGGAGATGATAAACCACTAAAATATCCTGATATGTTTTTTTCTTCTTCACTCTGTATTATAAATAAAACCGACCTGCTCCCTTATGTTCCATTTGATATAGAAAAAGTAAAGGCAAATGCTAAAAAAATAAATCACAAATTAGAAATTATAGAACTCAGTTGCAGCAGCGGAGAAGGTTTAGCTGAATGGTATGAATGGCTAAAACAAAAAGTGTTGGCACCAGTTCCAGCCTGATAATTTGATGCATAAAAATATAAGAACGTTTTGCAAATAAATACTTACCATATCCATATCGGTGGTTTAGTGCAGGGAGTTGGGTTTCGTCCTTTTGCATGCCGCATGGCCAGGCTGTTTAAAATAAACGGCTGGGTAAGCAATACCAATAATGGGGTTCATATAACCTGTACTGCCAGCACTAAAGCAGTGGAGGATTTTTATCATGCGCTTATTAATGAAGCTCCGGCCAATGCAATCATCACCCATCATCAAATGCAGGAAACATCAGCAGCATATTTTGCAGATTTTATAATAAAGCAAAGCAGCAATGAAGCAAACCCCGATCTTTTATTAACGCCAGATATAGCCATCTGCAGCACCTGCAGCCAGGAGCTGGGTACCCTTAAAAATAAAAGACAACAATATCCTTTTATTACCTGCCTGCATTGTGGCCCCAGGTATTCTATTATTACCGCTTTGCCTTACGACAGGGCAAGAACTACTATGAGCTTTTTGCAAATGTGCACTTCCTGTTTGGCAGAATACAACAACATAGAAAACAGGAGGCATTACAGCCAGACAAATTCCTGTCCGCAATGCGCTATACCCATGTATTTTTATAGTGCTGCTAAAAAATGTATAAGTACACAGGCCGGTGAAATAATAAACCTTTGTATGGAGGAATTAAACCTTGGGAGTATTATTGCCGTAAAAGGAACAGGTGGTTATCTGCTGTTGTGCGATGCATCCAATTTAAAAACGATCGCTGCTTTACGATTGCGCAAGCACAGGCCTGCAAAGCCTTTTGCATTGCTGTATGCAGATATAAAAATGGCGGATACAGATGTACAATTGCGTTCTGTAGAAATAAATGCTTTAAAAGATAAGGCTGCTCCCATAGTATTGTGCCCGCTAAAATTTACCAAAGAAAAAAGTATTTTTTCAGAAGCCATAGCACCCGGCTTAGATAAAATTGGAATAATGCTGCCCAATAGTCCCTTGCTTTTATTATTAGCAACCACATTTGCAAAACCATTAATTGCTACCAGTGCAAACATTAATGCATCGCCCATTATTTATAAAGACAAAGATGCGGTAGAAAATTTATTTGAATTAGCCGATTTTGTGCTGGCATATAACCGTACTATTGTAACCCCACAGGATGATAGTGTAATGCAGTTTACAGATGCGGGGCAAAAAATTATACTCCGCAGAAGCCGGGGCCTGGCACCCAATTATTTTCCACATTCAATGCCGTTGGTAAAAGAAACGGTACTGGCTATGGGTGCCGAATTAAAAAGTGCATTTGCATTGCAGCATCAAAAAAATATTTACATCAGTCAATACCTGGGCAACCAGGCAACACTGGAATCGCAAACCTGTTTTAAAGAAACGCTGCAGCATCTTACCGTAATAATAAAAGCAGCACCACAAAATATTCTTATTGATACACACCCCGGTTATTTTGTTTCTCAGTTTGGAATTGAGATGGCGGAAGAAAAAAATATCCCGGTTACAGCCATCCAGCATCACAAAGCACATTTTGCTGCAGTGCTGGCAGAAAATAATTTATTGCAAACAAAAGAAAAAGTATTGGGTTTTATATGGGATGGCACCGGCTATGGCGATGATGGACAGGTATGGGGCAGCGAGGTTTTTATTTTTGAAAATACTGAAATGAATAGGGCCACTCATCTTTTATATTTTCCACAATTGCTGGGCGATAAAATGAGTAAAGAACCCAGGTTGAGTGCCTTAAGTTTATTAAAAAATAGCCCTGGTAAACAATTTATTATTGAAAAATATTTTACTAAAACGGCTTGGCAATATTACCAGCAATTGATAGAGCACCCTACCCAACTATCTACCAGCAGCATGGGCAGGTTTTTAGATGGCATTGCTGCCATACTCGGTATAAGGTTATACAATACTTATGAAGGGGAGGCAGCTATGCAGTTGGAAGTGCTGGCAAGAAGCTGTAAACAAAAACCTACTGGCTGCTACGCTATTCCATTATTGGCTACCGGCTTAGACTGGAATCCTTTAATAACAGCACTTACAGAAGATTACCTTAATAAAAAAGATTGCGCTGCCATAGCATGGAAAGTTTTTTTCTCCCTTGCAAAAATGGTGGAGGCCGTGAGTGAATATTTTAAAATAGACCGCATTGCTTTTAGCGGGGGTGTGTTTCAAAATGCGTTATTAAACGATCTGTTGGTAACATTATTACAGCATAAACGAACCTTATATTTTCACCGGCAACTGAGCCCCAACGATGAGTGCATAAGCTTTGGGCAGCTTGCCTGTTTTAATTTGCAGCAGGCAGCAAAACAATCTATAAAAAAAAGAGTAGAAAGTGTAGAGGTATAACGATTCTTAAAAATAAAAAGTAAAAATATGTGCTTAGCAATTCCAGGTAAAATACTTTCTATAACCAACCAGTTAGATGAAACATTCAGGGTAGGTAAAGTTTCTTTTGGTGGTATAACCAAAGAGATAAATTTATGTATGGTGCCCGATGCGAATATTAATGACTATGTGTTGGTGCATGTGGGTGTGGCCATTAGTCTTATAGATGAAGCAGAGGCACAGTTAACATTTGATTATTTAAAATTAATTGGCGAAGTGGATGAATTAAAAACCTCTGATTAGAATGATCCTTTCTTTAAAATGGAAGAAACATTAAATAAAGGGCTAAAATATATTTAATAACACAGTATGAAATATTTAACCGAATACCGGGATCCTGAAATAGTGCAGGAATACATAAAAGAAATTCATCGCATTACTTCCCGCCCATGGACCTTGATGGAAGTATGTGGCGGGCAAACACACAGCTTAGTTAAAAATGGTATTCTGGAAATGCTGCCCGATAAAATTACAATGGTGCACGGGCCCGGTTGCCCTGTGTGTGTTACCAGCATAAGCGTAATAGATGAAGCGGTGTACCTGGCAGAGCAGCCCAATGTTATTTTATGTTCCTTTGGCGATATGCTGCGGGTGCCCGGAAGTAAAAAAAATTTACTGGAAGTAAAAGCAGCAGGAGCAGATGTACGCATTTTATATTCTCCATTGGAAGCAGTAACCATTGCAAAAGAAAACCCTACAAAAGAAGTGGTATTTTTTGCGGTAGGTTTTGAAACTACCGCACCTGCCAATGCACTGAGTGTTATTTATGCGCATAAAATGAAGGTAGAAAATTACAGCATATTGGCCTGTCATGTACTGGTGCCACCTGCTATGGAAGCTATCTTAAGCGATGCAGAAAACTGCATAGATGCATTTTTAGCAGCAGGCCATGTGTGTACCATTATGGGTATTGAAGAATATTATCCAGTGGCAGAAAAATATAAAACACCAATAGTTATCACAGGTTTTGAACCAGTAGATTTATTGCAGGGAATTTTAATGACGGTGCAGCAATTGGAAAAAGGGACTCATAATGTAGAAAATCAATATGCCCGTTATGTGCAGCGACAGGGAAACAAAATGGCACAGGATACTATTCATGAAGTGTTTGCAGTAAGCGACCGCATCTGGCGGGGCATTGGCCCTATAGCGCAAAGCGGCTATGAAGTGAATGAGCAGTATAAAAATTATAATGCCCGTTTAAAATTTAAACTGAATATTCCGGTGGCAGAAGAAAACAAAGAATGCATCAGCGGGGATATTATGAAAGGTTTAAAGAAACCAAAACAGTGTGTAAATTTTGGATCCAGGTGTACGCCAGAACATCCATTGGGAGCACCGATGGTAAGCAGCGAGGGTTCCTGTGCGGCTTATTACCATTTTAACTAAATGATACTTGATAATTTTTTAATGGATAATATTTTTGGATTGCTGTTGTGGCTCTTTTAGAAATACTTAATTGTTTGAATTATTTTTAATTATCATTTTTCTATTTAAATTAATTATCCATTAAAAATTATATTCTATGACTCTTTCTTGTCCTATGCCTAAATTTGATTTTGATGTAATTACACTGGGTCATGGCAGCGGTGGATTATTAACGCATCGTTTATTGCAAAGCGGAGTGTTCAGTATTTTTAAAAATGATTTATTAGATCAGCAGCATGATGGTGCCAGCTTTGAGCTCAATGGAAAAGTAGCATTCAGTACAGATAGCTATGTAATTTCTCCTATCTTTTTTCCGGGCGGCAATATTGGTGATTTGGCCATTAACGGTACCGTAAACGACCTGGCCATGTGTGGGGCAGAACCCCGGTATTTATCACTTAGTTTTATTATTGAAGAAGGTTTTACTATGGAAGAGTTTTGGAAAGTGCTGGTAAGTATTAAAGAAGCTGCAGATAGATCTAATATTAAAATTGTAACAGGCGATACTAAGGTGGTAGAAAAGGGCAAGGGCGATAAAATTTTTATCAATACATCGGGTATTGGAATCATACATCCCGCTGCCAGCATTCATCACAATAGGATAGAAACAGGCGATACAATTATTATCAGCGGCAATATTGCCACGCATGGCATTGCCATTATGAGTTTAAGAAAGGGCCTTGAATTTGAAACCAGCATTAAAAGCGATTCCACCAATTTAAATCATATCATTCTGCAGTTGGTAGAAAAATTTGGAGCCGGCATTAAATTTTTAAGAGACCCCACAAGAGGTGGAATAGCTTCTGTGCTCAATGAAATTGCAGACCTTACCCAACTTGGTTTTTTTATTGATCAAAAACTGCTGCCAATAGATGAGCAGGTTGATGCTGCCTGCGAAATGCTTGGCCTGGATCCCCTGTATGTGGCCAATGAAGGATTGTTTATGGCCGTAGTAAAAAAGGAAATTGCTGCAGATTTCCTTGCACAATTACAAGAACATACCTGTGGTGTTAATGCAGCCATTATTGGTTCTGTTACAGCCACTGATCCTGGAAAAGTAATTTTAAAAAGCCGCATTGGGGGCAGGCGGGTGGTTAATTATTTAACCGGCGAGCAGTTGCCCAGGATCTGCTGATGACTGCTTTGCTTATGGATTTGCCTTTATTTTTTGAGCTTTCAAAAAATGTTGTTTTTATTTTTCTGCCGGTTCTCTTTGTAACCTTTGTTACAATATTGCTTTCCTATATTAATTAGTTTTACATTTTCCCTGTAACCAGGTTTACACTTATGCATTATATGCTATGAGCGTTTACGAAGTTTTATAAGTGGGTACAGGTTTTGCTTTTATTGATAACGATATCGTTTGAAATAAATTTTTAAAAAAAAGTATTAAAAATTAACCTCATGACATTTAGCGAAATAATACAATCAGATAAACCAGTACTGGTAGACTTTTTTGCAGAATGGTGTGGCCCCTGCAAAATGATGGCACCTATTCTTAAAGATGTAAAAAAAGAAATAGGCGATGCTGCCAGCATTATAAAAGTAGATGTAGATAAAAATCCGCAGGCCGCACAGCAATACCAGGTTCAGGGAGTGCCCACGCTCATCTTGTTTAAAAACGGCCAGCCAATATGGCGGCAGAGTGGGGTAGTGCCCAAAGCAGCTTTGGTAGGAGTAATAAAAAAATTCACAGTATAAATATTAATGCATGAACATTTTTCAACAATTATTTGGAGGAGGTTTCAATACCGATTTAAAGGCCACTATTGATGAAGGTGCATACCTGGTAGATGTAAGAACCAAAGGAGAATTTGCTGAAGGCCATGTAAAAGGCTCGGTAAATATTCCTTTGGATAAAGTGCCGGCTGAGTTAGCAAAATTTAAAAATAAGAAGAACATAATTGTATTCTGCCGGAGTGGAAGCAGAAGCAGCCAGGCAAAATCTATCCTGGAACAAAATGGTTTTACCAATGTAATAAATGGCGGAACCT
>JBKJSJ010000036.1:0-24055 GCA_046595965.1 Ferruginibacter sp. | reverse complement strand
CCTTCCCGTTTCAACCCTACAAACGATTCTAAAATTAATTGATACATCCATCCGGCAGAACCGGTGTACCAGGTCCAGCCGCCACGGCCTTTGTGCATTGGTTCTGCATACACATCTGCTGCCATCACATAAGGTTCAGCTTTATACACGCCAATTTTTTCAATGCTGTTTCCCCTGTTTAGCGGGTTTATCATTTGCAATAATTCCCAGGTTCTTTTTTTATCATCAATTGCTGCAAAAGCCATCACCAGCCAGATTGCTGCGTGGGTATATTGTCCGCCATTTTCTCTTACGCCCGGTACATACCCTTTTATGTAGCCCGGGTTCATGGCAGATTTATCAAAGGGTGGGGTAAATAATTGAATCATGCCATCTTCTTTTTGCACCAGGTAGTCGTCCGCCGATTTCATAGCAGTAAGCGAGCGTTCTGCATCTCCGCCTTTTGATAATACAGACCAGCTTTGTGCAATGCTGTCTATTTTACATTCTTCATTTTTATGAGAGCCTAGTGGGGTGCCATCATCAAAATATGCCCGCCGGTACCAGGCTCCATCCCAGGCATTTTTATTTATATTCTGTTTTAATAGTTGTGCATTTTGCTGGCATTTTTTTACAAAAGCATCGTCATTTTTTAGGAGAGCAATCGCCGAAAATCGGGTTAAAATATCATACAGAAAAAATGCCAGCCATACACTTTCTCCTTTGCCATGATGCCCTACTTTATCCATGCCATCATTCCAGTCTCCGGAGCCAATTAATGGCAAACCATTTTCTCCAAAAACAAGTGAATGCTCTATGGCTTTTACGCAATGTTCATATAAACTTACGGTTACATCAGATTTGATAGGCAGGTCGTAATAAGAATCTTCCCCGCTGTTTAATAACCGGCCTTCTAAATAAGATATTTTTTCATCCAGTATGCTATGGTCGGCAGTTACTGTAACGTACCTGCAGGCAGCAAAAGGCAACCACAGATAATCGTCGGAGCAGGTAGTGCGAACACCCCTTCCCGTAGGTGGATGCCACCAGTGCTGCACATCCCCTTCTTTAAACTGGCGGGAAGCACATAAAATTAATTGTTGTTTTAATAGTGCTGGCTGCGTATGCACCAGCGACAATACATCCTGCAACTGGTCTCTAAAGCCGAACGCACCACCAGATTGATAAAAACCACTTCGTGCCCATACCCTGCAGGCAAGTGTTTGATAATTGAGCCAGCCATTAGTAAGAATATTCAAAGCTTTGTCTGACGTATCTATTTGAATAGCTCCTAAAGTTTGCTGCCAGTAGGCATTTACTTTACCAAGTGCTGTATGTGCTGCATAACTTCCTTGAAAACGATGGTTAATGTCTATTGCATTTTCTATACTGTTACCTGCACCTAGTCTAAAAATAATTTCACGTTCCTGGTCTTCTGCAAGGTCTGTATGCACTTGTATAGCTGCACACGGGTCCAGGGCTGCACCCGATTTTCCTGATAGTCTGGATCGGCTCATGGCATCGGGATTTACCATGGTTCCATTGCGTCCTATAAATTCCGACCGGTCGGTAGTAAAAGTTCTGTTGGTATCATCCACATCAAAAAAAGCTACCCTGTTGTTGAAGCCGGTATTGTATGCATTTCTTGCCAGGATGGCTCCACTGCGCAGGTCCACTTCCGTTATTGTGTGCATCATAGATTTTGCCCGCAGATCTCCCAGCACCCATTCTACATACCCTGTAGCAGAAATGCGGCGTGCCCGGTTAGAATTATTGCGCAGTTTAAGAACTATAAATTTAACCGGGGCTTCTATGTCAACATACACAGTCATTTCAGATTCAATGCCATCTTCGCTATGTTCAAAAATACTGTAGCCAAACCCATGCCTTGTAATATAAGCCGACTGGCCACGGCAGGGCAAGGGCGATGGAGACCAGAACCTTCCGCTTTCCTCATCTCTTAAATAAAAAGCTTCGCCTTTTAAATCGCCGATGGTATCATTGTTCCAGGGGGTGAGCCGCAATTCGTGTGCATTATCTATCCAGGTATATGACTGGCCACTTTCAGAAATTACAGTCCCAAAAAGAGGATTTGCTAATACATTTATCCAGGGAGCAGGTGTAGGTTTTTGTGGCGTAGTCGTTATAATATATTCTTTTCCATCGGCAGAAAAACCACCATGACCATTAAAAAACAAAAGGTCCTTTGCCGGAGGTATGGTGGTTAATACGGAGGGATAAAATTTACTGGGGCTAAAATAAGGAACCGGGCTTTTTAATTTGCTGCGCCGGCCAATCTGTTCTTCCAGTGTACCCAGGCTATCTGCAATAATAATATGTGCTACCGATTGAAATAAAATACGGTCTTCATTAGAAATCTGGTCTGCGGAGCGAATGAAAATTCCTCCGGGATGCTCTCTCATATCACCAGAAATGCCAGGAGCCACCAGGCTTTGAATTTGATTTTGCAATACCTGCCTGTAACCACCATGGTCTTCGTTCCATATTACCAGATCGACTATTAAACCTTTTAACCGCCAGTAAGTATGTGCCTGCACCATTTGTTTTACCAGGTCAATATTGCCGGGGTCTTCTATTTGTAATAAAACAATTGGGATATCACCCGAAATAGAATAACCCCATAACCCCGACTGGCCACGCTGATTTTTTTTGATGGTTGCAAACTCTCCCCTTAAAGAAGCATTGGAAAAAATGATAGATGCTGCCAGGCGGCAATATAATTGTGCATCTGCTTCCACAGCGTTTATCTGCCTTAATATTACCTGGCTATGTGTCCAGGCCAGCTCCAGCACCCGATTGGTAAGGTTGCGGTCCTGGTATTTTTCTATCAGCCCGTTGCAGATTTCTTTTGTTTCTGCCACGCCAAATATTAAATCTACAATGGCAGTTTCCTGCGGTTCTATTACAATGCGGTATTGAATAGAAATAACCGGATCGAGCACAGAACCGTTACTGCCCGAGAGTGGTTCTTTCTGCTTCATTACTTTGGGCTGGTTGATGGTAAACCCTCTGCCAATAAACTGATCCCGGTCTGTTTCGTATGCAATATTTTTTATTTCGGCATCATGCACTTTCATTAAATGAAACATCCATACTGTTTGCTCATCTGCTGACCTTGGCCGCCTGCTGCAAAGAATAGAATGCCGGGGTTGGTTAATAGAAGTTTGCACAAAAAGATTGCTGAAAGCCGGATGCGCTTCATCTGTAGCTGCTGTGGTGAGCACTACTTCTGCATAACTGGTTATTTCGATCGTTCTCTTTTTTCGGGAGCGGTTAATGATATGTATTCTTCTTAATTCAATATCATCTTCTGGCGACACTACAATTTCTGTATGTGCTTCCAGGGCAAAATCACGCCTTCTGAATTCTGCCCTGCCCTGGGAAAATACGGCTTCGTAATTTTCTCCTTCCTGTAGCGAAGGCTGAAATGCGGTGGACCAGTATGCATCAGTATCCAGGTCCCGGATAAAACAAAAAGTGCCCCAGTTATCGCAGGTACTATCTTCCCGCCAGCGGGTAAGGCACATATTTTTCCAACGGCTATACCCGCCACCGGAGTTGGTAACCATTACATGATACCTGCCATTGGAGAGCAACTGCACTTCTGGTATAGGAGTATGCGGCGTAGTAATTACCCTCATAGAATTATCTACACCCGGCGTTACACTTATATCGCCTGAATGAATACTGGGAGCATAAAAAGTAGTGATGCGTGGAATTCTTTCCTGCAATAAAAGCAACGTAGCTTTTACTTTTACATCAGCCTCAAACAATTGCTGCATAGGTTTATTAAACAATAAATAAGAAAGCGATAAAAAACTCATTCCCTGGTGGTGTGCCATAAAAGATTTTACCACCGAATGAGTTTGTCTTCTTAATAAGCGGGATGCGGTATAATCTATAGCTTCATAAAATCCATATTTACCTTCAAAGCCTGCCGCTTTTAAAACCTGCAGGTTATTATAGGAATCCTGTGGTGCTACCATTAACGACATAATGCTGGCATAAGGTGCTATTACCAGGTCTTCGCCCAGCCCACGTTTAAAGCCCAGGCCGGGTACACCAAAAGCACGGTATTGATAATTGAGATGTGCATCTACCATATTATAGCCAGACTCTGAAATGCCCCAGGGAACACCTCTTTTTTTACCATAATCAATTTGCTTTTGCACTACCGCTTTATAGGTTTGATCCAGTAATGTATTTTCATAATTTGGCATTACCAGCAGGGGCATCAGGTATTCAAACATAGAGCCACTCCATGATAATAAAATGGGTGAGGCACCCAGGTTGCTTAACTGTCTTCCTAAAGCAAACCAACTTTCTTGCGGTAATTTTCCCTGTGCAATGGCAATAAAAGTGGTAAGCCTTGCTTCGGATGCAAGCAGGTCGTAATAACTATTGTCTTTGCGATGCTCTTCTACATTATATCCTATGGTTAATAAATGCTGGGGACGGTCGTATAAAAAATCGTACTCAATAGAAGAAAGATTCTGGCATTTAAGTGCAAGCTGCTCAAGGGTAAGCCTTAGCTGCTTGCCCCTGCGGCTGGCTTCGGTAATGGCTGTCTGGAACAGGTGTAGCCATTCATTTTCTTCGGGAGTATTATCGGATGTATATGAATTAATAATTTTATTTAATATACTTTTTTCTATTCTTGATAATTGTTTAATAGAAGGAATTACCGGAAGCTCAGGAATGAGTGCTGCAAATTTGGGTGGCACTGCCGGCAACAGCAGCCAGGGTACCAATGCACTGATTTCATTTTTAAAACTACTTATCTGCTCTGTTATTTTTTGAGCCCAGTCATCGTCTTCCGTATCGGGTTCCAAATCGAGTTCAATAATTATTTTATTAAAAGAGGTTTCTAATGAATTTAAAAAATCATAAACTTCGTTTATGTTGCCATTTTCAGTTGGATGATTTTCTTCCAGGTTTTGTAAAAACAATTTTAGCAAACTGCTGTCTGCAGTTTTTTCTATTAAAATGCGGGTAGCATCTGCTATCGCTTTAAACACTTCTTCCGTTATAATTTTTTTATCGGTTAAAGCTATTAAACCCTGCTGCATGGTTATCAGGTGGCCGGTCATGTTTCCGCTATCTACGGTAGAAATATATCTTGGTACCAGGGGTACCAATGATTCTGTATCGTACCAATTGTAAAAATGCCCTTTAAATCTATCCATCCGCAGCAGGGAATTTAATGTTTGGGTGCTGCGTTCAATTGTTTCTGCAATACTGATGAATCCAAAATCATTGGCGGTTAAAATAGATAGAAGATAAAGCCCCATATTGGTGGGCGAAGTACGGTGCGCTATTCTTTCTACCGGTTCTTCCTGGTAATTATCGGGCGGCAGCCAGTTATCTTTTTCTGTAATAAAAGTTTCAAAAAAGTACCAGATTTTTCTGCCCAGCATGCGCAGGTAAATGGTTTGTTCGGCAGATATGCTTTCTTTTTTTTCTGATAAGGGAATGCTGATGAGCCAGGTAAAAAAAGGCGCAACCGTCCATGCTATTAAAAATGGTAAGGCAAAAATTAATGTGAGTGGATGATAAAAAGTAAGAAAAGAAAAAACGGCTACAGAAAGCATCGGGCCAAACCACATAACCTTATAAATATCTGCAAAGGTTCTGTGGCTGTTTATAGTACCATGGTAAGGGTTCCACTGCAGTAAATTTTTGTGGCTTATAAACATTCGCCAGAGTGTACGCAGTATAGCATCGGCATTGGAAAAAGCTTCATAAGGCAAACATGCCAGCTCCAGCACATGCTGAAAAAACTGGTTGCTTGCAGCTTTTACAGCATAAATAAAATGTTGCGAAAAAACTACATCTGCGGGCCTGGTAATTAAAACCCATAAAAAATTTATGATCGCAGGCAGTATTACAATTAATAAAACAGCAGTGGTCCAGAATAAAGCAGCATGAGAAAAACTCCATCCATAAAGCAGTAATGAAAGTAAAGCTATAGGCACCAGGCTCCTCCTGATATTGTCAAATATTTTCCAGCGTGACAGCAGGGTAATTGGATTTTTAAATATCTTTTTATCCGGCCCCGGCACCCAGGGCAATATCCAGTTGCCTATCTGCCAGTCGCCTCTTATCCAACGGTGCCTGCGCATCATGTCGGTACTATACCTGTTTGGATATTCTTCAAATAACTGTACATCTGTTACCAGGCCAGAACGGGCGTAGCAGCCTTCCAGCAAATCATGACTTAAAATAGAATTATCAGGAAATTTATCTTTTAAAGTTTCTTCAAAAGCCGCTACATTATAAATACCTTTTCCAATAAATGAACCTTCTTTAAATAAATCCTGATATACATCGGATGTAGCCCTGGTATATGGATCGGTGCCGGGTTCATTACCATGCAGTCTTGCATAAACAGAACTGGTATTGCCCGGCAAACTATTAGAAACCCTGGGCTGCAGAATAGTATAACCCTGTGTAACCCGTTTTCTATTTTTATTATAAAATGCGTGGTTTAATGGATGTGCCAGGGTTCCTGCCAGTTTCCAGGCAGCATCCCTGGGCAGTTGTGTATCTGTATCTAAAGTAATAATAAACTTTACTGAAGTATATACAGATGCTTCTCCCACTATTAAAGAAAAAAAGCGTTCGCCATATCCTAATATTAATGCATTCAGTTCAGAGAGTTTTCCCCGCTTCCGCTCGTAACCCATCCACTTTTTTTCTTTTTTATTCCATTTTCTTGGGCGGTGAAAAAGAAAAAAAGTATCATTGGTATGCCGGTCATATTTTCTATTAAGGGCTGTTATTTTATTTTTTGCAATTTGTAATATCTGCTCATCTTCTTCAAGTGTTTCTGTAGCTGCGTCTTTAAAATCTGTGAGCAGCGCAAACTGCAGATGCTCATCCCTGTTGGCCAGGAACCTTACTTCAAGTCCTTCTATTAAATCATTTATACTTGCAGCAGTATTAAAAATTGTGGGTATTACCACCATCGTTTTATATGCTGGCGGAATCCCTTTTGAAAAATTCATGCGGGGCAGTAAATAGGGTCTTGCCAACACGGTACTCATCCAGTTTACTATTGCAATAGTAAGCCTGCTTACTGCCAATAGAATGATAAAAGCAGGCAGCAGTAAATACCAGCTAAATGTGTGCGCATTAATCATCTTTTGAAGCAGGCCATATCCAATGAGTATAGTCATTAAAATAATACCACCTATGTACAGGGGGATGGGTATTTTATTAAATAAATTTTTGCAGCGGTCTATTTTATCTGGCCGCATCCGGGCTTTTCTCTGTAGATGGGGCAGGCCCGATCCTGCCAAAAAATAACCCACATGTTTCAACCGCTGATCTTCAGATTTATCTGCCTCTGCCTTTGCTTCTGCAATAGCCATTTCGGCTACTTCTTTTTCTGTAAGTTTACTGTACTTGGCTATTTTTTCTACCGAATGCCGGTAAGTATCCCTGGTAAAAAAGTCCATTTGTCCGTAGATGCCATCAATATCGTTAAGGAGTGTTTGTTCTACAATGCTGCTGGTTTCCACAAAGTCTCTCCAGTCTGTTGTGCTTAAAAAACGAAGACTACTGATGCTGTTGCTGATAGATACCTGGTCTGCCGCCTGCTTTTGGTTTTCCTGCTGAATAAGTTCAATGCTGTTTAGCCCGTTGTCTGATAAAGTTTGTTCTATCCATATTATGGGAAGCGAAAGTGCGCTTCCTTTTTCCTGCAACCTTCTGCTGAGTTCTGCAATAAAGGAGCTTTCCATGGGCGGTTTGCTTCGGGCCATATCGGCAATGGTTAGTACTAAATTCTTAGGAGCTGTTTCTGCCACAGTTATCATTTCATCCGCCCACTCATTAGCCAGTGACTTATTGAAAATGTCGTTGGATATCTGGATAGAAAGCCGGCGTAAATTTTCTATTAGTGCCAGCCGGAGCATAATAGGTATAGCCCATAACTCGCCCAGGTTTAAAAAGGTTTGAGTTTGATAAGCAGTTACAAAACTTAAAAGGCTTTTTAAGTCTACATGCCCGTCACTGTGGGAAATAATTTCTACAGCAATGTCGTAAACACGGGGCAGGCCAGCAGATTCGCCTTTTAAGAGTTGTGGCAATCCTCTGCTGTAACCCTTAGGTAAATGTTTTTTTCCTGTATAAATCTGTTCTTCTATCAGGTAAAAATTATCAAGCAGCCACTCACCTGCAGGAGCTATCCGGTTGTTTTTTTTTACGGTTTCTGTTAGCAGGCTATGTACTTCCAGTAAAATAGATTCATTTTCTGCCAGGCGTTTGAGCAACTGTTCCGACGGATGCTCCGAAATAAGTTGATGCTTACGGGAAATTGTGCGGGCATGTTGTTCTAACTGTTCTTCTGTAAATAATTCTGACCTTAAGGGAGGTCTTTCGTTGGTATATTTTTCTGGCCGGCCATCACCAAAAATAGGTTCTATGAGCGTTTTTTTTAATGATGAAATAGCTTGTGGAAGCATTTCAAAGAGATCTGAATTTTGAATTTTTCTTTGATTTATCTTCATCCGGTATTTAGTTTTAATGTAGCAAAAAGGGTAATTGAAACAGTGTTTATATGCACAACATAAGAAGCTAATATCATGCCTTGCTACAGGAATAATATAAACAATAGCTAGTTTGGTATAAATGACCTGCTGGAAAATGAGCGATTTCCGCAAACAGTAAAGATAAACTGGTAAACCACCAGGTTTGGATATTATTTTGTAAACCGAAAATTAAATGTTGCAGTTATAAAATTACTGGAATTAGTTGGGGAGAAATTAGTTCTGCTTTTAAAGTACTGTTGATGGCATAAAAAATGTTTGGTCACCCACAGGCGATCCATCTGCCATCACACTCAAATCTACTTCAATTAAAAATAAAAAATTATTCAACCATTTCTTTCTCTTCCGGAAAATAGCAGTACCATTCATTTGATCTTTTAATCAGCGCTCCCTTTATCTCCCACAAACCATTGTTCTTTATTTTTAAATAACACATTAAATGTGGTAAGAGAACCATAGCATCTTGTTATGTATTGCTGAATATTTACTTTGTCTTCGTCGCTCAGTTTTTTGTGACTGTTTATATTTTGTTCCAGTACACGTAGCCTGTCACGCAGCATCACAATTTTATGAAAAAAATCTGCAATTGGAATTTCTTTTGGTTTCAGCGTTTTGTCTGCAGCCTGCAGCAGCAGGGTGCCGCCCAGCCATTTATCGCCCAGTGGTACAAGCTCCGAAACATCGCTCCACTGACGCAATATTTTTAAAAGCGATTTTTCTACTTCCGAAACGGTTTCCACTTCGGCGCTTACATTTTCAGGAATAATTTCTTCCAGTTTATTATCTGTTTTATCTATCTCCTTTATACCAACATTTATAAATGAAATGATGTATGCAGCATACTTTACTCCTACTACCACTCCCGGTCCGTGCTGGGTATGCTGTAACCTGCTGCCAATGCCTAAGTTCATTTGTTGTTCTTCCATTTTTATTTTGCCTTAATAAATTTTAAATTATGTTTCAGCTTTTCTTTTAAGAATGAAATTAGTTTTTATAAATAAAAAATCCAAAGGGATAAAATATTAATTGCAGCTTTAAAGCATTCATTTCTAAATGGTCCATTGATCATGCACAATGCCTACTAAATAATATTTTCGCTGGAATAATTTAAAGACAAGTCTCAGCGATGTCCAGTCCATGCCGCCATATTTTTTATCAAAGCCCGAAAAATGACTTTCAGTAAAATTTAAACCCGGATAAATAATGGTAAGATTGTTAAGTGAATTTCCTGCTCCAATCATTTTATTGAGGCTGGTTTTTTCTGCATTAAGAAAATCGGCATTATAAATAAATTTTTTATAATAAGCTGGTGCCGTTAACAAGATGCTATCTCCGCTGCCATCAAAATAACCCCAATGAATAACATTTTTATTTTGGATGGCCTGCAGAAATTGCTGTGAGCTGAGTACAATATCTTTTGCTGTATCAATATGGCCATAAGCAGAAAACCGCACCCCTTCTTCGGGGTGAAACAAACCGGCGAGCTGAATGAAAGCTTTATTTTTAAGGAAGCTAAGCACCTGCCTGCTGCTGGCTAATAGGAAGCTATCTGAATTGGCTGTTATTGCCTTGCTGGTATCTATAACTTCTGTAATTGACCCTTCTTTTTTTTCAGCCCTTTTTTTAGAATTGTTGTTGCAGGCAGCGAGGATGAAAAGCAAAAAAATAACCGGGGTATGTTTCATTTAGATTTTTAATTTGATACCAAAAAATTTTTGGCGAAGGTACTATACTCTAAAATACGATTTTTAATGAGCCTTAAACTTAAATATATCTTCAACAAAGGAGGACATTAAATATTATTTTCTTCCCCATACCCCAATTTTTGTTACCTTAAAACCATGAACCCTTTTTTTGTACATCCCGATATTTCGCAGGCGCAAACTATTTCTACGGAAGTATATAATTCTCAGCAGGTTTTTGAAATGGCCAAAGAAAAAATATTTGCTGCCGGCTGGCAATGGGCGGGCGATACAGATATGGTTGCAGAACAAAGCAGTTGCCATCCATTTTTTTTGCTGGAAAATTATTTAAAGGAACCCCTGCTGCTCAGCAAAGATGTGCAGGGAACTATTCGCTGTCTCTCTAATGTATGCACACACCGGGGCAACTTATTGGTTACTCAAAATTGTCAAGTGGCAAACCTTCGCTGTGCCTATCATGGCCGCATGTTTAATTTAGATGGAACCTTTAAATCGATGCCGGAGTTTACAGAAGTAAAAAATTTTCCTTCTGCAAAAGATAACCTTACACAGCTTCCATTATTTAATTGGGGCAAATTTTTGTTTACAAGTATTGGGCAACAATTACCAGCAGAACTATTTTTTAAAGATATGGTGCAAAGGATGCATTGGCTGCCCCTGCAGGAGTTTAACTTTAGGCCGGATCTTTCAAGAGACTATTTTATTAACGCTAACTGGGCACTCTATTGCGAAAATTACCTGGAAGGTTTTCATATTCCATTTGTGCACGAAGGGTTAAATGCAACACTTGACTTTTCTGATTACAGCACCGAATTATTTTACCCGTATTCTTCCCTGCAGTTGGGCATAAGCAAAACCGGGAAAAATTGTTTTGATCTTCCATCCTCATCTACCGACTTTGGAAAAAAAATTGCGGCATATTATTTCTGGGTTTTTCCCAACATGATGTTTAATTTTTATCCCTGGGGATTATCTATTAATATTATTGAACCACAGGAAGTAAATAAAACCAAAGTGCGCTTTTTAAGTTATGTGTGGAAGGATGAGTTGAGAGAAAAAGGCGCAGGCAGCAACCTGGATAAAGTAGAAATGGAAGATGAGGCCATTGTGCAGCAGGTACAGCAGGGCGTACGTTCCCGCTATTATGTAGCTGGAAGATATTCTGTAAGCCGTGAAAAAGGCACGTATCATTTTCACCGGTTGCTGGCAGCATTTCTTTCTTAAAAATAAAGCTGCAAAAACCAACAGTGTTTGCAAAACTTCATTGATAAAAAATGAAAAGGAATAATTTTCATCATAAATAAAAACCATGCTTCAGTTAAGCGAAATATTTATTTACCCGGTAAAATCTTTGGGCGGCATCAGCCTGGCATCTGCTGTTGTTACCAGTCGTGGTTTGCAATACGACAGGCGATGGATGCTGGTAGATGAGCAAAATAAATTTCTTACCCAGCGGGAACACCCACAAATGGCCTTGCTACAAACTTCCATTTACAAAGACGCTATATTAATTCATCAGGCTGCTAATGTTGCCGATACTATTTTGCTGCCACTTGTGCCTTCTTCTGCAGAAACAATCCTGGTAAATGTATGGGATGATTATTGCCATGCACAGCCTGCAGCAGATGCCATTAATAAATGGTTCTCTCAAAAATTATCCATAGAATGCAGAGCGGTGTATATGCCCGATAGCAGTAAAAGAAAATTAGATTCCAATTATGAAACCGGACCCGATGGCATTAATAGTTTTTCTGACGATTACCCCATATTAATGATAGGGCAGGCTTCATTAGACGACTTAAACAGCCGCCTGCAAAATCTGGTGCCCATGAACCGCTTTAGGCCCAACCTTGTTTTTACCGGAGGCCTGCCTTACCAGGAAGATAGCATGAAGGAGTTTAAGGTAAACGGCATTCATTTTTATGGAGTAAAACTATGTGGCCGCTGTATGATTACCTGCACCAACCAGGAAACAACTGAAAGGGAAAAAGAACCCTTAAAAACGCTGGCCACTTATCGCAGCATTGGCAATAAAGTTTGTTTTGGGCAGAATGTTATTTGTGGCAGCGGCGGAAGTATCAGCGTAGGAGATATTATTGAGGTTAATTGATTTTTTATAATAATCCTCTGAGTGCATTGAAAATCTATTTTTCTAACATCTCACGTCATTTTTTTTAAGCAGACAGGCCCTTGTAAAAAAATTAATTCATTCTTTACTTCCCATGATTCCATCCTTGTGCCACAAGTGCATGTTTATTTCCACCACGGGTTATGATATGTTTTCCTTCGGTTGCTTCGGTTATGTAACCAATAACACTGATGGATGGATTGGTTTTTATTTTTTCATAATCGGCCTGGGAAACGGTAAACAATAATTCATAATCCTCTCCACCACTTAATGCGCAGGCGGTAGGATCTAATTGCAGTTTATATGCAAAATCTCTGGCTTCATCATTCAGCGGAAATTTATCTTCATACAATATGCAGCCAGTATTACTTTGCTGGCAGATGTGTAGTATCTCGCTGCTCAATCCATCGCTCACATCTATCATGCTGGTGGGTTTAATGTTGGCTTCTGCAAAATATTCAATAATATCTTTTCTTGCTTCGGGTTTTAATAAGCGGCCAACAATATAAGCTTGCCCTTCCAGGTTGGGCTGTGCACCCGTTTCTTCAAATATTTTTTTTTCTCTTTCCAGTAAAGTCAGGCCCAGGAAAGCACCGCCCAATTCTCCGCTTACGCAAATTAAATCGTTGAGTTTGGCACCACTTCGTTTTACAAAATTATCGGGAGCCACTTCTCCTATTGCCGTTACACTTATAACAAACCCCATTTTAGAAGTGCTGGTATCTCCACCCACAAGGTCCACAGCATATTGTTCGCAGGCTGCATATACGCCGGCATAAAATTCATCCAGTGCCTCTACACTAAACCGGTTGCTGAAACCAATGCTCAGCACAACTTGTGTGGGCGTGGCATTCATTGCATAAATATCACTGAGGTTTACAATGATGCTTTTGTAACCCAAATGTTTTAAGGGAGTATATGATAAATCAAAGTGAATACCTTCCAGCAGTATATCCGTGGTAATAACTGTTTGCCTGCCAAAATGATCTATTACTGCAGCATCATCCCCCACGCTTAAAAGTGTGGAAGCATTTTTTATTTCGTTATTCTTAGTAAGATGATCTATTAAACCAAATTCTCCGAGAGAAGATATTTCTGTTCTTTCTTCCATTGTTTATTTTTTTACTTTAAAAACACTGCGACTAAAACAATAAATTATTTTGTGCCACCTTTTTTCAATTAACTTGTTTTTACCTCTCCACCATTAACCACCGCTCTTAACTCATCATGAATTTTTCCATTGGTTGCTAATATATGTGGCTGATAAGGAGAATAATAATTTCCTTCAAAATCTGTAACTGTGCCGCCTGCTTCTTCAATCATTAAAAAACCTGCGGCACTATCCCATGCCTGTAATTTGTGTTCATAGAAACCATCAAACCTTCCGGCAGCTACCCAGCAAAGATCAATAGCTGCACTACCAAGCCTTCTTACTGGAATTCCTTTTCGAATTAGTTTTTCAAAAACCTGCAATGGTCCGTTGGGTGCATCTAAGTAAGTATAAGGGAAGCCGGTAACAAGGCAGCTTTTTATCAGTTCTGTTTTACTGCTCACCGATATTTTTTTATCATTCAGTGTAGCACCCATATTTTTCTCCGCCACATAAAATTCATTTATAATGGGTGCATATACGGCACCCAAAATTATCTCCCCGGCTTTTTCCAGGCCAATGCTTACACAACAAAGCGGAATACCATTGGCAAAATTTACGGTGCCATCAATGGGATCAATGATCCATTTGTATTCGCTGCTGCTTTTTATTTCCCCGGTTTCTTCGCTCAGTATAAAATGATCAGGATATTCTTTTTGTATTACTTCAAAGATGACTTTTTCTGCCGCATGATCGGCCTCTGTTACCAGGTTATTAACGCCTTCTTTGTTTGAAATTTTAAACTCGCCATTAAAATAATGTTGCAGTTGTGCAGCACCTGCCTGTACTGCATGGATTAGCGTTGTTTTTAACATGGCGCAAAGATAATAAAGTCAATGGGGAATAGTCCGAGGTGAATACTTCAATAGTCAATGGTCAATAATTATTTGGTATTATAAGTAATTAAAACGTTTAAAAAAATATTTTTTGCAGCAAAATCAGCATCCATCAGGTTGTTGATGGGTTAGTAGAAACACATTTTGAAGAATGGGCTAAATCCCCGTATTTCGCAACTAAATAAAACTGGTTTGCAATTATCCATCATTATTGTTAATTACAATGTAAAATATTTTTTAGAGCAATGTCTTTGTTCAGTAATAAAAGGATGCAAAGATGTGGAGGCAGAAATATTTGTTGTAGATAATCATTCTACAGACGGGAGCAGGGAATATCTTTCTGAAAAATTTCCTTCCGTCTTTTTTAAATGGAATGAAAATAATGATGGATTTGGTAAGGCCAGCAACAGTGTATTAAAAGAAACTACAGGCAACTATGTTTTATTCTTAAACCCCGATACCATTGTAGCAGAAGATTGTTTTAATAAATGTATAGCATTTATGAATGCCCACGCCAACTGCGGATCATTGGGAGTAAGGATGATAGACGGATCGGGAAAATTTTTAAAAGAAAGCAAACGCTCTTTTCCTTCGCCGCTTACTTCTTTTTATAAGATGACCGGCCTTGCTGCATTATTCCCCAGGTCTAAAATTTTTGCACGTTATTATGCCGGCTATTTACCCCAGAAAGAAAATAACCAGGTAGATGTACTATCGGGTGCCTTTATGATGCTGAGCAGAAAAGCTATAGATGTCACTGCTGGTTTTGATGAGCGTTTTTTTATGTATGGGGAGGATGTGGACCTTAGCTACCGCATACAAAAAGCAGGTATGCAAAACTGGTATTATGCGGGCACAACCATTCTTCATTTTAAAGGAGAAAGCACTCAAAAATTATCTGCATCCTATATCAAACATTTTTATGGAGCTATGGAATTTTTTGTAAAAAAACATTACAGTAAAAAAACGGGTACCATTTTTTTTATGAGCATAACAATTGCTTTTATTAAAATGCTGGCTACCGTAAAATTAATCTTTACACAAAAAATAAAAAGTCAACCCATCTCTAAAAAGCTTTTGAATACAGCTATCATAGCAGGCCAGCAAAGATTTAATGAATGCCTTCATTTAATAAAATATGCATCTCCACCATTTTCCATTTTGGGCCGCATTGCAGTAAGTGAAAAAGATGATGGGGTGGCAATTGGAAAAATTGCAACGCTACAAAAAAGCATAAAAAAAAATAAAATAGAAGTACTGGTGTTTTGCGAAGGAGATCAAAGTTTTAAAACCATCATAGAGCAAATTGAATTGATTCCTGCACATATCCGTATTTTGCTGAATGCACAAAACAGCCGTAGTATGGCCGGAAGCAATGATAAAAACAGCAGAGGAATTTTTGTAGCTATGCAGTAGTCTTTTTTATTGTAGCCAGCCATTCATAAATTATTTTTTCATCCAGCCCATTCGGCGCTCCATTTTTTTCAAAGCAAAACGATTTGGCATTTTGTATTGCTTCTTTTAATAAAAAATTTTGCTGAGCGCATGTATAAAATAAATTTTGCTGTTTTAAATATTTGGCCAGGTACTCCTGCTCTCCCTGCCCGGGAGTAGGCACCAGTATTGCTTTTTTCTGCAAAGCTGCCAGGTCCATAATGGTAGAGTAACCCGCCCTTGCCAATATCCATTTTGATTGCTGAATATATTTGCTGAGTTCACTGGCAGAAAGATGATTGATAATTTTTAAATTTTCTGATGCTGTGATTGCTTTTTTTTCCAGTGGCAGTCCTCTTACGAGCACTACAGCTTGGGAATTGTTTTTCAATTGCTGCAATAAAATGTTTTCAAATATTGTTCGCTGAGGCTCCGGCCCCGAAAGCAGGATGAGCAAATCATTTAGGATGGATTGTTCCTGTTTTTTAAACCGGGACAAAATGCCCAGGTATTTTAGGGGTATCAATGGAAGCTTTTGAGGGTGAGAAAGTTTGCCAGCAAGATTTTGCTGCCCTCCTGCATCGGGGATCCAGCATTGTGTAAAACGATTGATAAATTTATAATGTATTTTTTGCAGCAGCCTGTTCAGGCTGCCAATACCAGTTTCTATATACAACTGGTGCGTAATATAAACACAGGGTACCTGTTTGTGATACAACCCAAACCTGTTATCCGATATTACTGCATCAATAGAATATTCTTTTACAATTTTATTGAGCCATTTTTTTTCATTCTTTATTGTAAAGTAAATACCAGGCACCTGGCTCAATAGTTTTAAGAAAAAAGTAGATTTGTTTTTGCTATAGCTTATCCTGTAACCCTTTAGAGTCAATAGTTTTACCGCTGGAAATTCGTTTTGCAGCAGTGCAGCAGTGGCACCTTCTGCAGCCAATATTACCGAAGCCCCTAAATTTTGCAGTGCATAAATAAGAGGAATACATCGGGTAGCATGGCCAAGGCCCCAATCTAAAGGTGCCACAAGAATCTGGATCTTGTTTACCCGTTTGTTAATATTTTCGTCTTTCATTTAGAGAGAACAATATTTATTGGTGAAAATAGTTTAATTTGTAACTTGAAAAATTATGAAACAATCTTTAAAAATATCCACGCTTCTTTTAATTATCATTTGTTTTATAGGCAGCAGTTGCGCTTCTTCTAAAAAAGGCAGTTGCGGATGTCCTAACAAACAAGGTATGGTAGGCTATAAATAGCGTGCAAACGATGTTTTATGAACAACCCTAATCGTGACTTATTGGTACTTTTCAAGCAGGAGTTAATGACTCAGCAGGCTATGGAACATGAAGTTTCACTGCTGCACGATTTATTGTACAATGTAGAAAGATTAGATAACCTGGTAGCTGCACACGAGCTTATAGATCTTAACAAGTATAAAATTATCAGCAAACAAATTCCCATAAAAAGATATTTACGTATCGGCAAAGAAAAGCCCTTTGTTTTTTTAAATAATAAAAACTAACTCAGTTTATCCAGTGCATCTTTTAATTTCGCTAACATTATATTAATTTCTTCTGTTTTGCAGCAGCCCACACTAAGCCTGTACCAATTGCTATTTTTATCTGCACCAAAAGCATTAAAAGGAACCAATGCAAGTTTAGCTTCATTGAGTATATAGGCGGTCACATCAGATTGAGTATTCAGCATCATTCCTCCACCAGTTTTTTTTCCGGTAAGATTTATTTGCACTGTAAGATAAATGGCAGCCTGTGGAGCAATTGCATCTACAGCAAAACCTGCCTGTTTCAAATGTTGAAAGCCCTCGTAAATAAGAGTGAGCCGTGTCTCTAATTCTTTTTTATTGTGTTGAAGATAAATGGCAACTGCTTCTTCCTGCATAAGAAATTTTGCTACAGCTTTTTGCTCAGCCATAGGAGCCCAGCAACCTATATGACTGTTAATTGCTTTCATTTTAGCAATCACATCTGCCGGGCCCAAAGACCATCCCACTCTTACACCGGTTGCTGCAAATGCTTTACTGATGCCATCCACAAAAATGGTATAGTCTTTCATTTTTGGCCTTAATGAAACGGGATTGTAATGCACTGTTTCTCCATAAGTAAGTGTCCAGTAAATTTGATCATACATCAGGTATAATTTTTTCTCTCCTTCTTTTCTTTTTTCATTTTCTTCTATCACCAAATCGCAAATGGCTTCCAGCTCCTCTTTTTTAAAAGTAGTACCGGTGGGGTTTAGCGGGGAGCAAACAGCAATTAAGGAAGCACCTTTTACATGCGGCCTTATTTGGCTTGCAGCAGGCATAAAATTATTTTCCCTGCCGGCTTCTATCATCACATGTTCTCCTTCGGTAAAATGAACATAATGATTGTTGTTCCAACTGGGTACCGGGTAAATAACTTTATCTCCTTTATCTACAATAGCCCGGTAAATAGTATAAATTAGCGGGCGGCCTCCTGCAGCAATTAATATTTCATTGGGGCTATAATCTATCCCTTCATTTTTATTGATAAAATTACTTACTGCTTTACGCAGATCCAGTTCGCCATCTGCAGCAGGATAAGTTGTAAAACCATCCCTATAAGCCTGAATTATTTCATTCTCCAATTCTTTAGGGATAGGGAATTGCGACGAATCAAAATCACCGATGGTATAATTATAAATATGTTCACCCTTACTAATCTTCTCTTTTATAATACCTCCCAGTTTTACTATTTCGGAACCTATAAGAGTTTCTGCCAGGTGACTGAATTTAGATTCGGACATACAAATTTTTTTTTGTGAACGCAAGTGCGAATGCTGCAAAAATACCTGTTATACTTCTTTTTGCAAACTTTCGTTAAGAACGAACTGGGTAAATGTTTTTATGTTCTGAAACTCAGTAAAATCAGTACTTTTAGAAAGATTAGAAAGCTATATCAAATTGTTTTTTGTTTTAAAATTTAAATAACCCGGAAGTGGTATTGAATATTTTTGTTTTTAATGTTTTGGGAATTATGACCAAAGTCATTTGCACGAAGTGCAGCAAAATTGTTCAAATAACAAATGCTTAATTATCTTTGGGAGAATACCCGAAACTATATGCTTAAATTAAATCTAACTTGTTTATTGATAAAAATATGTTCAACTTAATACTCTTTGGCCCTCCGGGCAGCGGAAAAGGAACGCAAAGTGAAAAGCTTATTACTAAATATGGTTTAAAACACCTGAGTACAGGAGATTTACTACGCTCTGAAATAAACAGGCAAACTGCCTTAGGTAAAGAAGCACGGAATTTTATGGATAAAGGTCAGTTGGTACCGGATGAAGTAGTGATTGGTATGATAAGTTCTGCATTGGAGGAAAACCCACAGGCAAAAGGATTTTTATTTGATGGTTTTCCACGTACATCTGCACAGGCGAAAGCATTGGATAATTTACTGGAACATAAAAAAGAATCGATTGCTGTTATGCTGGCAATGAATGTGAGCGAAGAAGAGCTGGTGAAAAGATTGGTTAAACGGGGCGAAACCAGTGGCCGCAGCGATGATAACAATGAGCAGGTAATAAGGGCGAGAATTACAGAATACCACAACAAAACTGCAGCCGTGGCAGAGTACTACAAAAAATTTAATAAGGTGGTAGGGGTAAAAGGAGAAGGAAATATTGATGAAATATTTGATGGCCTTTGCGCCGAAATAGATAAAAGATTATCATAGATTTAACTGCAAGGCTTCGTAAAAACAACGGGGCTTTTTTGTATACTTCAAATTAAATATAGTGGAAGATAAATTATATTTTATCCGGGAAGAAATGTTTCTACTGTTGCAAAAAATGAATACAGAAACAAAAAAAAATTGGGGAAAGATGAATGCACAGCAGATGCTGGAACACCTGTCAGATTTCTTTGATGTTTCGGCTGAAAAATTAATTTTTCCGTTGGTAACGCCCCAAGAGCATTTACCTAAGTATAAGGAGTTTTTACTGAGCGATAAAGAGTTTAGAGAAAATACAAAAGCTCCCGTATCTGTATTGGGTGAAGAGCCCTTAGCATTACGGCAACCCTCCCTGCAGGCGGCTAAAAAAAGCCTTGAAAAATCTGTAGAAGATTTTATTCTTTATTTTAAAACCGACAGCCAAAAGAAAACGATGCACCCTGTTTTTGGCCTGCTCAATTTTGAAGAATGGGTATCGCTGCATTACAAACATGTAAGGCATCATCTTCGCCAGTTTACATTGATCTGATAAAATTATTTGGGAGGACATTCTCCTTTGGTATAACTTTTTATGCCGGCGCACCTGGCAGTGCATGCGTTGCCATAAGTTTTATTATCGCAGCCGCACACAGGATCATATTGTTGAGTACATACGCAACCATTAATAGCCTCAGTTTTGCAGTCAGTGTTATCTGTTTTAGTTGGGCTGCAGCTCGTGATGAGTAAGATAAAAACGATGAATTTTGTCATAATTGTTGGAGGTTTATTTTTAACCAGCTACAATTTAATCAAATTTTATTTTGCCTGTTGAGATATCAATAACGAACTGATTCACTTCATGATCACTTAAAGTAATTTTTATTATTATTATTTCATAATACTGCTTCCATTAAAATATATCCAGTTCTTTTATTTCCATCCAAAAATGGATGATTAATAATAGTGCTTTCTCCAATCGCAGCAGCGTTTTATTTGATTGTGGTATATAAAATTTGTTGCATCTATTGTTTGGAATTGCCTTCCCAATGCGTAATCTGAGTTTCCTAATTCCTTACTCAGTCTAATGAGACAAACTTTTCTATTGCAATCGTATGAATCGCCAGAGCTTGTTATAAAAAAAATCATTTATCCAGATTTTTTATAGCTCTACTCTCTCTCTTACAATGTTTTTCATGATCATTCAGATATCATTTTACAAAAGGAACATTATTAATCCTGGTAATAAAAACTATCCCGTTCTTTTAATTGTGTTTCTTTTAGGGTTTCAATTTTTTTCTTTGGTTGCCTGCTTAATTTCTGCTGCACGAATAACTATACATTTTAGAATATAAAATTACATTTTTCTTATCATTCCTTAGCTTTGCAGGCTCAATGAATCAGTATGCAAAAATTAGGAAATTACATAACAGGAAAATGGGTAGAAGGCGATGGGGATGGACAGCTTTTGTACAATGCAGTAACGGGTAAAAGTATTGGCAGCGCCACTTCTAAAGGTCTTGATTTTGATTCTATCCTGCAGTATGCAAGGCAAAAAGGAAACCCTGCATTGCGCAAAATGACCTTCCAGGAAAGGGGTCGTATGCTGCGGGCACTGGCACTTCACCTGATGCAGCACAAAGAAAAATTTTATACCATCAGTCTTTTGAGTGGGGCCACCAGAGTAGATAGCTGGATAGATATTGAAGGAGGTATTGGCAATCTTTTTTCCAATGCATCACTCCGCAGAAAACTACCCGATGAATCTTTTTGTTTAGATGGGGATGCTATTGCATTGAGCAAAGAAAATAGTTTTATGGGCCATCATATCCTGGTGCCCAAAGAGGGTGTGGCCATCCATATAAACGCATACAATTTTCCTGTGTGGGGCATGCTGGAAAAAATAGCAGTGAACTTACTGGCAGGCGTACCCGCAGTTGTAAAACCAGCCACGGTTACATCTTACCTTACCGAAGCTGTGGTAAAAGAAATAATTGCATCCGGCATTTTACCACAGGGTGCTTTGCAACTTATCTGTGGCAGTGCAGGCAATATTTTAGATTATACCACATCGCAGGATGTAGTTACGTTTACAGGTTCTGCTTCTACCGGTTTAAAATTAAAATCGCACCCGGTGATACTGACAGAATCGGTCCCTTTTAATATGGAAGCGGATTCTTTAAATTGTATAGTACTGGGAACGGATGTGGAACCGGGCCAACCTGAGTGGGATCTCTTTATTAAAGAAATAAAAAAAGAAATGACGGTAAAGGCAGGACAAAAATGTACGGCAGTGCGAAGAATTTTTGTACCGGAAAATAAAATGGAAGACGTTTCAAAAGCCATGGTTACAGAATTAAATAAAACTATTATTGGTAATCCACTAAACGAAAAAGTAAGGATGGGTTCTCTGGCCGGGCTGCAACAAAGGCAGGAAGTGAAAACACAGGTGCAGAAATTACTGGCATCCTCCCAAATTATTTATGGCAGCCTGGACAGCGTGGAGGTTATAGATGCCGATGCAGAAGCGGGTGCATTTTTAAGCCCCATACTTTTACAAAACAATAACCCTTTTACTACAGAGGAGGCACATAATATTGAAGCGTTTGGACCGGTAAGCACCCTCATGCCCTATAAAACGATGGAAGATGTTATTGAGCTTAGCAAACGAGGGAAAGGAAGTTTATGTTCTACTATTGTTACTGCCAATGCTGCAGTAGCAAGGCAATATGTATTGGGTGCTGCTACACATCATGGAAGAATTTTAGTATTAAATAACGATTGTGCTAAAGAGAGTACCGGGCATGGTTCTCCATTGCCACTGCTGGTGCATGGGGGACCTGGCCGGGCAGGTGGCGGCGAAGAAATGGGCGGACTGCGGGGGATAAAACATTACCTGCAGCGCACTGCCATACAGGGCTCACCATCTATGATTACTGCCATTACCAATGTTTATCAGCCTTATGCAAAAGGAAATGTGGATGGTATTCACCCATTTAAAAAATATTTTGAAGAACTGAATATTGGCGACCAGATTATAACTGAAAAAAGAACCATAACAAGCGAAGACATTGACAAATTTGCAACCTTAAGCGGCGACCAGTTTTATGCACATCTAAAAGAAACAAACTTTGACGGCACTATGTTTGAGCAACAGGTAGCACATGGTTATTTTATAATGAGTGCAGCCGCAGGTTTGTTTGTAGATAGCTTTGAAAAAAATCCGGTATTGCTCAATTATGGAATTGATGAACTCCGGTTTACCAAACCCGTTTATGCAGGCAACAGTATTTATATCCGGTTTACCTGTAAGGAAAAAACTGCTCAGGAGCTAAAGGAAATAAACGCTGATATAGCTTTTGTAAAAGGGCAGGATATACCCAAAGGAATTGTAAAATGGTATGTAGAAATTTTTGATGAAACAAATGAGATAACTGGAATAGCTACTATTCTTACAATGGTGCAAATGAAAGAGAATGAAAATTAAAAATATAAGCCGTAGTTTTTATATTTTTATAATTGCCACTTCAATGAATGCAAAAAATAAAACCTGATATAATTTATTGAACCCTAAAATATTTTTAAATGGAATACGTAAGAACCGAAACGCATAATGGAATCAGCAGCATAGAATTTCATCACCCACAGAGTAATTCGCTACCCGGTAAAATACTGGAGCAGTTAGCCTATGAAATACACTTTGCAGGAACCCATGCCGAGTCAAAAGTAATTATCCTTAAAAGTGCGGGCGATAAATCTTTTTGTGCAGGTGCATCTTTTGATGAATTGGTACAGATAAAAACTGAAGCCGAAGGCCTAAAATTTTTTAGTGGTTTTGCACATGTTATCAATGCCATGCGAAAATGCCCCAAGTTTATTATTGCAAGGGTGCAGGGAAGGGCTGTGGGTGGCGGTGTAGGCCTTGCCGCCGCAGCAGACTATGCCATTGCTACGGTGCATGCCGAAATAAAATTAAGTGAGTTGGCAATAGGTATTGGTCCGTTTGTGGTGGGGCCTGCCGTGGAAAGAAAAATTGGCACTGCAGCTTTTAGTGCTTTGGCAATTGATGCAGGAACGTGGCGAAACAGTGAATGGGCTAAAAGAAAAGGACTGTTTGCAGAAGTGCATGAAAACATAGAAAATATGGATGAGTCTATAGAAAGGCTCTCACATTCACTTTCACATTCCAATCCTGAAGCAATGGCAGAAATGAAAAAAATGTTTTGGAAAAATGCCGATCACTGGGATGTATTGCTAAAAGAAAGAGCCGCCATCAGTGGCAGATTGGTGCTTAGCAGTTTTGCAAAATCAGCAATAGAAAAATTTAAAACAAAAACATAAAATAAAAAAAACGGTTCATTCTTTAAAGAATGAACCGTTTTTTTATCAATTATTTATCTGCTACACAAAGTCATATATTTTATGATCGCTCTCAAAAAATAAATTATTAATAGTGCTGAAAATTTTATTTTTCCACGAAACTTTTTGAGCCATTTGCCCTTCAAAATATTCTGCCTGCATTATCTTCATTTTAATTAATACAAGGCT
>JBKJSJ010000153.1:0-3929 GCA_046595965.1 Ferruginibacter sp. | reverse complement strand
TTTATTAAGATACCGGCATCTGCAGATAAAAATAAGGCAACCGGTTTTTATTTTGACGACAGCAGAAAACAATTATGGGTAAAGGAAGAAAAAAGCTGGCTGGGATTGCAGGCATTGCTTCAGTATGATTATAGAAGTGGACTGCCCATATTGGTAAAGCGCATTAATGCTGATGAAATTGGCTTAACTAATGAAACGGAAGTAAGCCTTCAATTTGATTTCCGTAACAATAAAGTTTACATTAAAAGCGGTATCAGGCAATTAATTTTAGTAGATCTTAAAACCCAAAAAGTAGTAGCAAATTTAAGCTGGCCCATCACAGAGTTATCAGCCATTAACCAGATTTATTTTAATGACTCAAACAATTTTCTTTATATCTCTGGCAGTAAATATGATGCTGGTTCTACCCAATCAAGTAATTTTTTGTTTAGGGCAGAAAAAGATTCACTGGCTTTTGCAAATGTTATTACTCCCAAAAATAAATCCAACCCTGTAAATTTTAATAACGGCGGCATGCAAAATGACGAAAATAAAATGCCGGTACAGGTAGAAAAAAATAGCCCCGGGTTTGTAAATAATATTACCGCAAAAAATAAAACAGCCGCCAATCACCTGTATCCTGATGGTATGCAAACGGCTGTAAATAAGCTATCGGTAAACGCTTATGCAGTAAATAATAACAACGTTTCTTTAGCTGCAAACAATCTTGCTATCATTCCTTATGCAGGCAATGAATACATGCTGTATAATATCCGCAGCGGCAACATGATTTATTCTTTTAGAGCTGCTAATACAGACCTGGACATAAACAGCCGTTTTTCTAAGGAGAATACGGTGCAGTTGTCGCCTGACGGAAAATATATTTTTGAGTGGGGGATAAAACTGGGAATTGCTGATGGCATTGCAGACAGTTTGCAAATGACTTTAACTAATATTAATACAGGGGTAATAATAAAAAACCAGCTTATCCTTTCTCAAAAAGAGAGAACCCAAATCCGCAATTTTACATGGGATGATAAAGGTAGACCCGTGTTTGCACAAACAGCATCGGCAGCATATCCTTCTAAAAAAGTGAGTTCATTTTACTTGGACAGTTTGCTGCAGCCTCAACCGCTGGTAGAGTATATTATGGAGAACCCCGGAGTATTATACAATGCATGGAATATTGCAGGCACTAAAAATATGCTGGTAGAAACCGGCGAAACCGGTACAAACAAAATGTATAATTATCTTTTGCTAAACACTGCCACTCAAGATTCTCCCAGCATCCTGGTATCTACAGAATCTATTAATGTAATGCAAAACAGCGCAGGGTTCCTATTGAGCCTGTCACTGGATGGAAAAGATTTATTGAACTGGTATAACCGGGAGGGTAAACTGCAGCACAGCAGTACGCTTGCCACTGCCGCTTACCGCAGGCAGCAACTTGCCAATCATACAGCTACCTTTTATCTAACAGATATAAAAACAGATAAAGTATGCCGGCTTAATCTGCTTACCGGAAATATTACACAATTACAGAGTAAAGCTAAGACCGGGTATAATTTTAAAGTAAGTCCCGATGAAAAATTATTAGTATCGGTGTCGGATAATATGCAGGCCTGGCAAATTCAAAATGACAGCTTGTATAAATTATACCATTTGCAGGCCGGTAAAGATTTTATTAAATATACTCAGCTTACCAGTAAACATTTAATAAGCGATGGCCGTATTTGGAACCTGCAAAATGGATTGATGATTCAGGCTGACCTGTCTGCCACAGCAGCTATAAGCGATACGCAATATTTGCAAACTGTTTATAAAAATGAAATATTAGACGACCTTGGTTTTGATGAAAATTATAAAAGACAATACCAGCTTAAAGTGCATAAAAAATTATTCAGTAAGAGCATTTTGTCCCAACCCAACCTTTCTAAATGGAGCGATGGTTTTAATGGAATATTAATGACCAGTAAAAATTTTGCTGGCAATGGCATCAATAATATTTACGAATTACACTTAACAAAAGAATCATTATCCGAAATAAAAATTTATCCTATATCCTCTCAGCAAGGAGTTTTTATAATTAAAAGGAGAACAGAAATATTTGACTTAGACCCAATGAAAAGTATTGCAGATACAGTATTGTTACTTGATTTGGAAACAGGAAAAAACGACGCTAAATTAGTTGGAAAAATTGTCGGATTAAAACAAATGGAAACTAATGGGGCTTATTTATTTTACCTGCTAAACCAGCAGACCGGTTCAGTGCAATTGTATGCCACAGAAAAAAATCAGTTTAAAAAAATAGACAACAAAATAAAATTAACCATTGATTCATTCCGGCATATAAACATTGTAGATGAGCACAGCATTGTATATACAGATGCAGAAGGAGTTGTATTCTATAATCTTCAAACAGGCGAAAAAGAATTTATACGCTTTACTTATTTATCCGGAAATTTTACGATGAATTCTTTTCTGCATTATGAGCCGGCAGAAAAAGCATTGTATATCGTTTATGATGATGGAGGGGTTTTAAAAATAGTAAATAAAAAAGTGGTAGAGTCTGTAAAAGCCATGCCTACCGCAAATGCTATAGCAGGTATCCAGGGAAAATATTTACTTGTACTGGATAAGCTGGGCAACTATTATTTTATAAATAAAAACACACTGCACGCAGAGCTTACTTTATTCACCTGGGAGGGCAATTCTTTTACAGATAGAAAATATATGTGGCTTACCAAAGAAAATTATTACATGGCCACACCGGGAGTGGAAAGCAATATTCATTTTGTAAACAACAGCAGCATTATCCCGTTAAAACAGGGCGACCTGCTCTACAACCGGCCCGATAAAGTGTTAGAATACCTTGAAGCACCTAAAGCTGAAATAGATTTTTACAACCAGTTGCACCAGATACGACTTAACAAATACAAGCCTTCAAAAAATTCAGCATCCTTTACCGGGTCTGCCATTCAGTTAAATGTCTCCCTGCTTTTATCAGAAAGAAATGCACAGCTAACAGTAAGTGCAAGCGCTGCAGAAAATATTACTGCACTGCAGGTGATGGTTAATGGTTGCCCGGTGGATATGCCATTGCAAAAAATAAATTCCAGGCAATTGCATCAAACCTTTTCCATTGCACTAAATGCGGGGCAGAATATAGTTTACACCTGGGTAGAAGATGAAAAGGGAAACAGGAGCAGGTATGATGAACAAAAAATAATGGGTGAATTTGCAGATTCCGGCAAATGGTATTTTGTGGGCATCGGCGTATCTCAATACCGGGATACTATGCAGAATTTAAAATATGCAGACAAAGACATCCGGGATATTTCTAAATTTTTGCGCAGCCAGTATCCGGGAATTATCATAGATACTTTGCTAAACGAACAGGTAACGGCTGCCAATATTAAAAAACTTGCAGCAAAACTAAATGCCACTCATGCAGATGATAAAGTGATGGTTTCATTTAGTGGCCATGGCCTGCTGGATAAGGATAACAAATTTTGGTATGCTACACATGATATAAACTTTGCAGAACCCGAAGAGGCTGGTTTTTCTATGGCATCCATTTCTGCACTGCTGCAAAATATTCCGGCACGATACCGAATGATAACCTTAGATGCCTGCCATTCTGGTGATGTGGTACAGGCTGGCATGGGGGCTGTTTTAAAACCAGAAATATTGCAGGAACCTGCCAAAGCCGAGCCAGGTATTAAAGGCAATATTTTATTATCTGTAAAAAGAGGAGATAGATCTTCATCGCAATTATTAAAATCTATGCAGATGGTTTTTACAGATCAACTGTCTAATACCGGCATCAACCTTATTGCAGCTTCCTCGGGAACAGAGTTTGCGCTGGAAGGAAAAGAATGGAACAACGGCGTATTTACTTATGCATTAATTAATGGCTGGAGTTTTGGCGCAAGAGAACATTTATCTAA
>JBKJSJ010000096.1:0-2957 GCA_046595965.1 Ferruginibacter sp. | reverse complement strand
AAAAGTGCCCGTACTGGGTATTTGTTATGGTGCACAGCTTACCGCAAAAATCTTTGGTGGCCTGGTGGCCAAAAGTAATAAAAGAGAATATGGCCGGGCAAGTTTTACCATAACGCTGGAGGATGCTTTATTAAAAAATTTACCCGCCTCCTCCCAGGTATGGATGAGCCATAGCGATACTATTAAAGAACTGCCAGCAGCTTTTGAACTGCTGGGTACCACAGAAAGCATTCCGGTAGCAGCCTTTAAATCTACTGCTGTTGCCCATGCTATTTACGGGCTACAGTTTCACCCGGAAGTATATCATACTACAGAGGGAAAAAACATTCTGAAGAATTTTTTGGTAAATGTTTGTGCCTGCAGCCAGGATTGGACAGCGGCACATTATATTACCGATACCATAGCAACACTAAAAAAACAATTGGGCAATAGTAAAGTGGTGATGGGGCTCAGCGGTGGGGTGGATAGTACCGTGGCAGCTACACTTATACACAGGGCAATCGGCGAAAACCTCTATGGCATTTTTGTTGACAATGGCCTGCTGCGCAAAGATGAATTTGAAGAAGTGCTGGAAATATATAAGCAGCTTGGGTTGAATGTAAAAGGCGTAGATGCCCGGGAACATTTTTATACCAAACTGGCTGGTAAAGTATTGCCCGAAGAAAAAAGAAAAGCCATTGGAGGATGTTTTATAGAAGTGTTTGACCAGGAAGCTCAAAAAATCAGCGGCATAGAATTCCTGGGGCAGGGCACCATTTATCCTGATGTAATAGAATCGGTTTCGGTGCATGGCCCTTCGGCTACCATCAAGAGCCACCACAATGTAGGCGGCCTGCCAGAAACTATGAAACTGAAACTGGTAGAACCCCTCCGTGCATTGTTTAAAGATGAAGTGAGAAGAATTGGTGCAGAGCTGGGCATTCCGGCGGCTATGCTTAACCGTCACCCTTTTCCGGGGCCGGGCCTGGGCATAAGAATTTTGGGAGAAGTAACAGAAGAAAAGGTACGGTTATTGCAAGATGCCGACAGCGTATATATTAATCATTTAAAAAAAACCGGGTTGTATGACAGTGTGTGGCAGGCAGGCAGCATTTTGCTGCCGGTAAAAAGTGTAGGTGTAATGGGTGATGAAAGAACGTATGAATTTACCTTGGCATTAAGGGCAGTTACATCGGTAGATGGTATGACTGCAGACTGGGCTCATCTCCCCTACGAATTTTTGGCAGATGTGAGCAATGAAATCATCAACAATGTAAAAGGTATAAACAGGGTGGTGTATGATATCAGTAGCAAGCCACCTGCTACCATTGAATGGGAATAAAATTTTTAGAAGTATGAAATTATTGATGATGAAAAAAAAGTGGAAGATTATTTTATTCATAACTTTTTTGATGCCCGCAAGCTTACATGCTTTTGCCCAAACAGACAGCAGCAAAATTTTGAAAACTTACAGGGTAGGTATTTTTGCACCGCTTTATTTAGACTCTGTGTTCACGGGTAGCAGCTACCGTTACGGAAAAAACTTTCCAAAATTTGCAGTGCCTGGTTTAGATTTTGTGCAGGGTGCGCAAATAGCTTTAGACAGCATGCCCATGCTCTATGCAAATATTGATGCCAGTATTTATGATTCTAAAGCTACCGTAAGAACAATTATTTCTCTTATCAATCACAACGAACTGGACAGCCTCGATCTTATTATTGGTTCTGTAAAAGACCAGGAATATTTACAGCTCGCTAATTTTGCAAAACAAAAAAATATTCCTTTTATTTCTGCCACGCTCCCCAATGATGGAGGCATAACCAATAACCCTTTCCTGGTAATTGTAAACGCTACGCTAAAGGCACATTGCGAAGCCATCTACAGCCACCTGCTGCAGCAACACAGCACCGATAAAATTTATTTGATAAGAAAACCGGGCACACAGGAAAATGCTGTGGCAGCTTATTTTAAACAGATAAATGAACCCGATGGCAAACCCCTGCTTAAAATTGAAACCATTAATATTGATTCTAATTTCAATATTATTAAAAGCCAGTTAGACAGCAACCGTACATCTGTTTTCATTGGGGGCAGTCTAAATGAAGCTTTTGCAAACAGCCTGGCCACCTTCAGCCAAAGCATAAGCAAAAAATATAAGCTGTTGTTAATTGGTATGCCCAACTGGGATGGATTTACCACTATTTCTAAAAACAAAAAACTAAAAGATTTTCCGGTGTATTATACTACGCCTTACTTTAATACAAAATGGGATAGTTTTAGCAAACAAATAAAAGAGCTGTACATAAAAAAATACAAAGGCACTCCTTCAGATATAACCTACAAAGGTTTTGAAGCAGTGTATCTTTTTACACAATTATTATCCAGGCATCCCGATGATTTCATGAGTAATTTAAATGATCATCCCTACAAAGTATTCAGCGATTATAAATTTAAACCCGTGTTTGTAAACAAAAAAGTTGCCGGCATGCCCGATTATTTTGAAAATAAAAATCTTTATTTTATTAGGATCATGAATGGGACACATACCAAGGGTTGGTAATTTTTTTTATGCATATTCACGCAAAGATGCCAGGAAGGCAGAGACGCAAAGTGGATCATAAATTTTCTTTGTTCTTCTTTGATCCTTGTTCTTTTACCACCGTTAAATTTATTACAGAGTTGCCTGCACCCAGCGATAATTAAACGTAAAAAAAATATTGAGATTTCCGAACTTCTGAAACCTGTCGAACGTTGAACTTTAAACTTCCCCTGTTATGCCATTAATAGAATTTACAGAAGAAGGTTTGTATTGCCGCCAGGGCAATTTTTATATTGATCCCTGGAAACCGGTAAACTATGCAGTGATAACGCATGCCCACAGCGATCATGCACGCCCCGGCAACAAAGCCTATCTCTGCCAGTCATTTACCCAACCAATTTTAGAATTAAGATTAGGCCCCAATAATTACCAGTCATT
>JBKJSJ010000384.1:0-5587 GCA_046595965.1 Ferruginibacter sp. | reverse complement strand
TTTTTAAATTACCTGCAGCAAAAAAATTACCAAATAAACAAAGACAAAACAAAATTTGGAAGAGTAAAACAAATTCTTCAGGCAGTGGTGAGTGGGCTCGGTGGCTTTGCCATTCTGGTAATTTTATTAGCTATGATGCTTTTTTCTTTTTACCTGCAATTAATGATAACACGCAGCAAAGACAACCTGCAGCTCCTGCTTACCCTGGGTTATTCACCCGGCTGGCTAAGTAAAACAGTAGCCAAAAAATGGGTGCCAGTTTACATTATTATCATTTTGATAGCCCTGGCACTTACACAAACTTTTCAGTACTTTTTTCAGCAAAGTTTTTTAAATGGCCGGGATGATCTTTCTCCCTTTATACATTGGTCTGTAATAGCAGTTGCTGCAGCATTAATGCTGCTGTGTATTGTTATTAACTACCGTTTAATAAAGCGGTTGCTTCTGCGGTTGTGAATTTTAAAAAGTCACTTTTAAAAAAGTCATTTGTCAATAGTCATTAGTCATTGCACATTCATTTTTTTACTTTTTAAAAATGACTATTGACCATTAACTTAATGACTATTGACTTACTGACTATTGATTTCACTATTGACCATTCACTATTCACTTAATGACCATTGTCTATTGCACCCAATCTGCAATAAAAATATTCGTATCCCTTGTGCCGCCATTATTCCTGTTGCTGCAGAAAACAATTTTTTTACCATCGGGGCTAAACATAGGGAAAGCATCAAAGCCTTTATCTCTTGATATTTTTTTTATTCCGCTCCCATCCATATTGGCCAGGTACATATTAAATGGAAATCCTCTTTTATATTCATGATTGCTACAGAAAATAAAATGGTTTCCATCTGGAGTAAAATTAGGTGCCCAGTTGGCCTGTTCTAAATTTGTAACCTGCCTTGCTCCTGTGCCATCTGCATTGGCTATCCACACTTCCATGTGGGTGGGCGCTACCAGGTTTTGCGACAATAATTCTTTATACTCTTTAATTTCAGTTTCCGTTTTGGGTCTAGATGCCCGCCAAATTATTTTTGTTCCATCGGGGCTAAACCATGCACCGCCATCATACCCCAATGTATGTGTAATTTGTTTTACGTTTTTTCCCTTCATATTCATAGAATACAAATCAAGATCACCATTGCGCATAGACGTAAATACCATCTTATCTCCTTTGGCAGAAATGGTGGCTTCTGCATCGTAGCCTTTTGTTTTGGTAAGTCTTTTTATAATATGTCCATTGGTATCTGCTTTAAAAATATCGAAACTTTCATAAATGGGCCAGATATATTTGTTGCCGAATTTTTTTCTATCGGGCACTGGCGGACATTCTTTACTTCCCAGGTGGGTAGAGCCATACAAAATATATTTGCCATTGGGATAAAAATAGGGACAGGTAGTTCTGCCGGTACCAGTACTTACTAACCTGGGCACAAAAGCTTCTCCGGGCTGTGTAGGAATTTTCCCCATCCATATCTGGTCGCAGGGTATTCCTTCTTTAGCATTTGTTTTTTGGTAAATAAGATATTTGCCATCATAACTAAAATAAGCTTCGGCATTATCGCCACCAAAAGTCAACTGGCGCACATTGGTAAAATGATCTTCTTCAGAAAAATGAATAGTATCATCCAAAACTTTTGCACTTGCAGTAAACCTGCCGGTATTGCCGGAAGAATTAATAAAAAAAAGAAAATAAACCAGGGGCAGAGCCAATAAATATTTCATACTAATTTATCCTTTGAATTAATTGCAAAAAGTTTTTGTGCAGCAAATGATGATCAGCAAAGTTAAGTGCGGCCCTGTTTTATATTGTAATAAAATTGTAAATATTTAACGGTTTCATCCATTACATTTGCAGCATATTTTTATGAAACATCTTTTATACTTATCAATATTTTTTTTATTTGCCTGCAGCAATCATGAAGTGGCAAAAGCCGGGGAAGAAGAATTGCCTTTAAAGGAAAAGGAACTCATGCAGGCTGTAAAACAATTTCCCGATTCTGCATTAATGGTAGAGAACCTGGTACAGTACTACCGTGAAAATGGTAACTACAGCCAGGCCATCGCCAGCATTAATACTGCTATAACCAACGACAGTTTAAATGCCCGGTTTTGGGATGTTAAAGCTACCCTGCATTTTGAAGATGCAGATACCATGGCAGCAATAAAAGCTTTTGAAAAAGCTGTCAATTTATATCCGCAGCCAGATGTAATTATTTCGCTGGGCGTTTTATATGCACAAACCGGCAACAAGTTGGCCCTTGCCATGGCAGATGCATTGCTGATAGCCAACAAAGCAGATGCACAAAAAGAAGCGTTTTTTATTAAAGGTTTATACCATAGCAACAACGGCGATAAACCCCTGGCTATTTCTTTTTTTGATAAATGCATCCATCTAAATTATAGTTTTATGGAGGCATACAGGGAAAAAGCTATTGCTTTATACGACCTTGGTAAATACAAGGAAGCCCTTGCAGTGCTGGATAAAGCAGTAACCCTGCAGAATGGATTTGATGAAGGATATTATTACAAAGGGCGCTGCTTTGAAAAATTAAATAAAATTCCTGAGGCGATAGAAATGTATGAGCGGGCATTGATGTATGATAAGGATTATGTGGAGGCAAAAGATGCTTTGGCAAAACTTGGAGTCCCTAACCCCTAAACGAGAATTTGAAAAATGGTATATTTATTAAAAGCATTCAAAATTGACCATTGCCTTTTGACCATTGACCATAAAAAACTTTAAATTATTGCAATATGCCTATTATCGCTCCCTCTCTTTTAGCCTCCAATTTTTTAAACCTGCAGCAGGAATGCGACATGCTTAACAGCAGCCAGGCAGATTGGTTTCACCTGGATGTAATGGACGGAATTTTTGTGCCCAACATAAGTTTTGGCCCAATGATTATAGAATTCATTTGTAAAACTACCAGCAAATTTTGCGATGTCCATCTCATGATTGAAGACCCAGGTAAATATGCAGAAGATTTTAAAAAAGCAGGTGCCGATAATTTGACCGTACATATTGAAGCATGCCCACACCTGCATAGAAATATTCAACAGATAAAAAGCCTTGGAATGAAGGCAGGCGTAGCATTAAATCCACATACACCCGTAGAAGCACTAAAAGATATTTTAGCAACTATAGATATGGTTTGTCTCATGAGTGTAAACCCCGGCTTTGGTGGCCAATCTTTTATTCCTCATACACTCAATAAAATAAAGCAGCTAAAGCAAATGATCAGTGAGCAGAATCTGCAGGTATTAATAGAAATTGATGGTGGAGTTACCCTTGCAAATGCAGCCTCTATTCTTGCAGCAGGTGCAGATGTACTAGTGGCAGGCAACACCGTATTTAAATCTCCTGACCCTGCGGCAACCATTGCTGCTTTAAAAGCAATGTAAAAATAGAAGTCAGTTATCTTATATATGTATTTAAGATAATGCCTCTTTTTATAAAGTTTTTGTTCTCCTATTAAGTTTTTGTTGTATTTTTTGCTCGCCAAAATTTTTTTTCTAATCAAATAGCTTAGAAGCAAATTAAACCTGCATTGTTTTATTAAAAATTATTTTTTAATACTATACTGTTCATTTGTGTAAAATAATGATCTCTAAAAAAACTTTTCGTCAATTTATTTTTTAATGAACAGTTCACCCTCAAATAACATTACAGCTAACCCGTTTGATTTTAATCTTGTATTTGAATCAATGCCGGGCTATAGTATTTTATTAGATATAGACGCACCCCGGTTCACTATCATTGCAGTTACAGATGAATACCTGCTGCCCTCGGGCAAAATAAGAGAAGCCATTACCGGTAAAGGGCTTTTTGAAGTTTTCCCCCCCAACCCAGCCGGGCCCGACTTTACAGGGGAAAATAATTTAAGTAATTCTTTTGCCCTTGTAATGAGCACAAAAAAGCTGCATCAATTACCGGCACAGCGCTACGATATAACAGACAAAGCCGGCAATTTTTCCGAGTACTACTGGAGAGCTACCAACAAACCTATTTTAGATAAAGCAGGAAATATTTTATACCTGCTGCATACTGCAGAAAATATTACGGATACTATAAAGGCACAGCAGCAGGAGCAAAAAATAAAAGGCATGGAACAGGCACACAACCTGCTCATGCAGGCTCCCGAAGCCATTGCCATAATTAAAGGACTTGATCTGATAATAGAATTAGCCAATGAACACATAAAAAATATTTGGGGAAAAGGAACTGATGTTGTGGGTAAGCCTCTACCCGAAGTACTTCCGGAATTACTTAACCAGGGTTTATTTAAAATAATGAATGAAGTAATAAAAACAGGTACGCCTTATCATGGGTATGAAATGCCAGTAACTTTCCTTAGGGAGGAGAAAGAACAATTGAATTATTTAACATTTACCTATCAACCCTATTATGAAGCCAATAACAACATGCCTGTGGGTTTGCTGATATTTGCCAGCGATGTAACGGATAGAGTAGTAACCAGAAAAGGTTTAGAAGAAAGTGAAGCTCGTTTTGCGCAAATTACCAATACACTTCCATTAGTAGTATGGACGGCTTCACCAGATGGTAACCTCACTTTTATAAGCAATCAGTGGGAAGAAGAGTATGGCAACCCGGTTAATGAAAGCCTTGGTACCGGTTGGGCTAAATTTGTTCATCCCGATGATGTGGAACACGCTGCCAATACCTGGGCATCTGTACTAAAAACGGGTGAGCCTTATGAAACAGAATTTAGGGTGCAGCACAAAAACGGAAATTATCACTGGCTCCTCGTAAGAGCACTCCCACTCCGCAACAATGAGGGCGAAATTGAATCCTGGTATGGAACCAATACAGATATAGAAGATAAAAAAGCTACAGAAGAAATTACCAATTACAGGAAGACGCTGCTGGAAGCACATAATAACGCAAGCGTAGATGGTATTTTATTGGTAGATGCAAAGGGCAGTATAATTTCTTATAATCAAAAATTTATTGAAATTTGGAATATGCCTTTTGAAATTGTACAGGCAAATGATGATAATGCTGCGCTTAAGTATGCAATGAGCCAGTTAATAAATCCCGAACAGTTTATAGAAAAAGTAAAATACCTCTACGATCATCCAACCGAAACAAGTTTAGATGAACTTGAATTTATAGATGGAAAAATAGTAGAGCGATATGGTTATCCTGTAGTAGGTAATGATGATACTTATTATGCATGGTCGTGGACTTTTAAAGATATAACACAGCACAAGCTCAATGAAAAGGCCATACATGAAAGTGAAATACGTTTTAGGTCCATGGCCAATTCTATATCACAATTAGCATGGATGACAGATGCAGAAGGATGGATTTATTGGTACAACCAGCGCTGGTATGACTATACCGGAACTACCTTAGACCAGATGCAGGGCTGGGGATGGCAGCAAGTACATCATCCTGATTTAGTAGAAGGAGTAACAAAACGGTTTAAAAAAGCCATAGAGGCAGGTACAGATTGGGAAGATACATTTTTACTAAGAAGTAAAGAGGGTGAATTCAGATGGTTTTTATCCCGTGCTTTACCTATAAGAAATAATGCCGGCGACATTGTACAATGGTTTG
>JBKJSJ010000371.1:0-9573 GCA_046595965.1 Ferruginibacter sp. | reverse complement strand
TACCACACTCATAGCCATCATTGGAATTGTAGCCGGCACCTTATTAGGCATCGGCATTTGTGTGCTTCAGCAACAAACAGGTTTTATACAATTAAACGAAGAAGCCTATTACATGAGCCAGGCCGAAGCCCGCATTAATTGGTGGCAGGTATTGGCAGTTGACCTGGCTACATTGGGAGTTTGTTTTGCCACATTAATTATTCCCACACTTTTAATAAAACGGGTGAACCCTGTAAAAGCAATACAGTTTAGGTAAAAGATATTAAGCTGTCATTGGGTCAATGACTATTGATCATTAACTCCTCACCTCATAAAGAATAATCCCCGCAGCCACAGCAGCATTCAATGATTCGGCCAGGCCAAAACCGGAGATGGTAATTTTTTCATCCGCCAGTTGCAGTACAGCTTCGCTGATCCCTTTAGATTCGTTACCAATAATGATGACGCCTTCCACTAATTTTGAGATTGTTTTTAGAGGCTTACCATGAAGTGTAGCCGCAAATTTTTTAATACTTTTATTTTCGTGTAGCCAGATTGCGGTATCGGTATAAATTAAATTTATTCTCTGCAGGCTGGCCATGGTGCTCTGAACCACTTTACTATTGTACATATCTGCAGTGTGCAGTGAGCAGATAACATTTTCTACGCCAAACCAATCTGCAATGCGGATGATGGTACCCAGGTTGCCGGGGTCTTGAATATCATCCAGCACCAGTGTTATTTTATCTTTAAACGAAGGGTTATTTAATGGGTATTTTTTCTCAAAAACGGCCAGCACCAGGTTGGGTTTAACGAGGGAAGAAATTTTTTCCAATTCAAAATCCTTTATCAAAACCAATTGCTCTGCAAGGCTTTCTTTTTGTTTTTGGGTTAATTGATCGGCCCAATGCGGCAGCGCATAAATATTTTTGCAGGCAAATATTTTACCGGCCAGCAACTCCGACACCAGCTTTGGTCCTTCTGCCACAAACAGCCCTTCTTCATCCCTGAATTTTTTGTGCTGCAAACTTTGGATATATTTGATGGTGGATTTGCTAAACATTGCTCATTTTTTATGCTTATAATTTCATTGAAAGATACAACCTCCTTAAAAAAATACCGTTTCCTTTTTATATGCTGCCTGCTTTTTGTTTCCTGCAATATTACAAGAAAAGCGCCCAAAGGAAAACCTTACCTGGCTAAAAACAGTTTTGAAGTAAAGGGAGGCCGGTTCACAAAATTAGAAAGATCTGCTTTGCTGGACAGGCTGGCAAATCAATTAGACGATAGTTCTAAACTTAGAACCACCGATGCTTTATTTATCCTTCATTTTTTAAAAAGGCCTCCGGCTTACGATACCGGTTATTCTAATTTGAGTGCCAATAATATGAAACTATCTATGTTTCACCTGGGATATTATAATTCTACAGTGAGTTACAAAGCAGATACAAGCGGCAGAAAAGTTTTTGTAAAATATACGGTAATAGCAGGCAACCCGACTTTGATAGATACTTTTAGTTACCGCCTGGGCAAACCTGCATTGCAGCAGCTTGCACTGCAATCGGCCGGCAAAAGCGTTATTGAAGAAGGCAATCCCATTACCAAGGCTGCCGTACAGGGCGAAATAAGCAGGCTGGTTGATACCTTTCGCAACAATGGTTATTATAAATTTACTTCTGCAGAATTAAAGATGCGTGCCGATACTACTATTGCTGCTTTAACTACCGTAAGCGATGATCCTTTTGAGCAGCTAGCCCTGCTGGCAGAAGCGCAACAAAAAAGAGATTCACCTGAAATAAAACTGGCATTGGTTTTAAACAATCCACAAGATTCCAGCCGGCTAAACCAGTACCGGCTTAATAAAATTTATATTCTGCAGGATTATTTTCCGGGAGATAATTTTTATGATACCATAAACATAACACAAAAGCCTACCCGAAATTTTGTACTCAGGTATCATAAACCGCTTTATCGCACTTCATTTCTTGCAAGGAATATTACTTTAAGACCCGGCGATATTTTCCGGCAGGATGAATACAACAAAACATTATCGAACCTTGCCAAAGCGGGTGTGTGGCAAAGTGTAAACATACAGGTGAAAGAACAACCAGACAGCAGCAAAGTTGACCTTATCTTAGAACTGGTGCCTGAGAAAAAATTTGGTTTTGAAGCAGCTCTTGAAGCCAGTTATTCTGCCACCAGCAATACCAGCAATGCGCTTACCGGCAACCTCATTGGCCTTAGTGGAAACCTGTCGCTGGTAAACAGGAATATTGGAAGGGAAGCCATTAGAATGACGCACCGCTTTAGAGCCGGTGTAGAGCTGAACAACAATAGCAGGGGAACCAATACAGGTCTTATAAATTCTAATGAAATAAGCTATAGCAACAATGTTGTTTTTCCCAGAATTATAAAGTTTCTTCCCGGTAGAAAAAACACCCGTATTATCCCCGGTGAATCTTTTATTAATACCAGTTTATCTTTAAACAACCGGTTAAATTTATTCGACCTCCAATCTGTAAATTTAAATTTTGGTAAAACATCCACCACCAAAAAAGGAATCACCTGGATCTTTAAACCATTGAATGTTGAATTTAGTTACCTATTTAACCAGACAGATAGTTTTAAAAAAATACTGAATGACAATCCCTTTCTCCGCTACTCTTACAACACTTCTTTTGTGGTGGGCATGGGTGCTGGATTTTCTACTGTTTTTCGTAACCCAAAACATTTAAAAAGTTTATCGAAAGAAAGAACCATTAAGGCAAACATTGAAGAGTCGGGCCTTACCTGGGGATTGCTTCCGGTACTGAATAATTATAAAAGAAAATTTATTAAACTAGATGCAGAATATAAATATACTATTAACTATAAAAAAACGGCCCTGGTTTTAAGAGCATTTACCGGCATTGGTGTGCCTTTATTTAAAGACACTACACTTCCATTTTTTAAACAATTTTTTGGTGGTGGTACGAACAGTATGAGAGGATGGCCTGTACGGGGCATTGGCCGTGGCTCTCAGCCATTGCCGGCCTATAAACAAAATATATTTAACGACCGCACAGGTGATATGCAGATAGAATTAAATGGGGAATACCGCTATGATATTGCCCGCATTATTCCCAACCTGCTCACTCTACGGGGAGCATTGTTTGTAGATGCCGGAAATGTATGGAACATGAAAAATTCCAAGACAGATGGAACCACAGATAGTGCACAGTTTAGGTTCAGCAATCTATACAGGCAAATGGGTTTATCTGCAGGCACAGGCTTCAGGCTCGATTTTAATTATGTGGTGCTGCGGTTCGATCTTGGCTTTAGATTTAAACGACCCGAAACCAGTTATATAAATGATGGCTGGAAAGTTCCCAGCATTGGTTTTAATGATTTCTTTAATAAAATATTTACCCGTGGAAAAGACGATGAATTCAGGAGATGGAGGTATGAGAATTTTAATTTTACAATTGGGATAAGTTATCCGTTTTAAGGTTTTAAAAGATTAAAAGGATCAAGAGGTTTAAATCGTTTAATACGTTTAATTCGTTTAAAGTTTTTTTATAATTCAGGATTTATTTAGTACTTAAAGATTTATTTAGTACTTCAAAGATTTCACTATTGACCATTCACCTATTGACCTTACCTTTGATTCATGCGCAAAACGCTTACTATATTGGCCAGTTCCTTAAGGCTTACCTGGGAAGAATTAAAAGTAAATAAACTACGTACGGCCCTTAGTCTTACCGGGGTGGCTTTTGGTATCTTCTGTATTATTGGGGTACTGGCCACTGTAAACAGTTTAGAAAAGAATATACAAAACCAGGTACAGAGCCTGGGCAGCAATACCATTTATATAGATAAGTGGGAATATGGCGGTGGCGCAGACAAACCATTGTGGAAATTCAGATCGAGACCGAGCATGAAATATGAAGAAGCAGCTATGGTAAAAGAGCGTTCCACCTTATCGGATGACGTTACTTTTTTCATGCAGTCTTCCGGAACGGCTTCATACAAAAACGATTTGTTGCAGAATGTGGGCATGTATGGTATTAACGAGGCACAGATAAATATTCAACCAATCAATTTTTTAAGCGGGCGTTATTTTTCTCCTTCAGAATTTACCAATGCCGGTCATGTGTGCATCATTGGTTTTACCAATGCCGAAAATCTTTTTGGCAGTGCCGAAAGAGCGCAGGGAAAACAGGTGGAAATAAAAGGAAGAAAAATAACAGTAGTAGGTGTTATTAAAAAAGAAGGAAAAAGTTTTATAGGCTGGAATTACGATAACTGCATTATGCTGCCTTATAAATTCTGCAAACAGGTGTACGATGAAAAAATGACCAATCCCATTATCATTGTAAAAGGGAAAAACGGCATTTCACCCTCGCAGGTGCAGCAGGAACTCACAGGTATTATGCGGCAGATAAGAAGGCTGAGCCCCAGGCAGGAAAATAATTTTTCGCTCAATAGTGTAGAAGCTTTCAGTAAAGCCATATCACAATCTTTTGTGGTGATAAATATTGTAGGTTCCATTATTGGTGGCATCAGTCTGATTGTAGGCATGTTTGGCATAGCCAATATTATGTTTGTAACGGTAAAAGAAAGAACCCCCATTATTGGATTAAAAAAAGCCATTGGTGCACGCAACAGAACTATCCTCTTTGAGTTTTTAACTGAAGCATCTTTAATCTGTATCATGGGAGGTTTCTTTGGAATTATATTCGTTTATTTATTAACGCTGGTGCTCTCCGGCCCCTTAAAATTTCCTGTATATATTTCTATACCTATGCTGGGCCTTACGCTATTGCTTTGCATAGTGGTAGGTATTTTGGCCGGCATTATCCCTGCTACCAGGGCCGCCAAAATGGATCCCGTGGTGGCAATAAGAAGTTAGGAAGGTTTAAGAGGTTAAAAAGGTTTCAAAGGTTTAAGAGGTTTCAAAAAGGTTAAGAGGTTTCAAAGATTTAAGAAGTTAGTGTTAGTAATCTTCAATAAATTATCCATTATTCAATTATCAATTAATCAGCTATTAAATATCAATTAAAAATACTCGCCATAGAATCTTCCTGCGATGATACCTCTGCGGCAGTTTGCTGCGATGGAGAAATTGTTTCCAATATCATTGCCACACAAAAAGTGCATGAGCAGTATGGTGGTGTGGTGCCCGAACTGGCCAGCAGGGCGCACATACAACATATTGTTCCGGTGGTAGATGCTGCCATAAAAAAAGCAGGCATTCAATTAAACGAACTGGATGCCATTGCTTTTACACAAGCTCCTGGCCTCATCGGTGCGTTGCTGGTGGGCAGCCAGTTTGCCAAGTCAATGGCATTGGCATTAGATAAACCTTTAATAGCCGTGCATCACATGCAGGCACATGTACTAGCCAATTTGATTAACGATCCCAAACCCGCTTTTCCTTTTTTATGCTTAACCGTTAGTGGCGGACACACACAGATCGTGTTGTGCAATTCGCCATCTGAAATGAAAGTACTGGGCGAAACCATTGATGATGCAGCGGGTGAAGCTTTTGATAAAAGTGCCAAGCTCCTTGGCCTCCCCTATCCCGGCGGACCCCTGATAGATAAATATGCAAAAGATGGGAATGCGCTGGCTTATAAATTTCCGGAGCCGCAGATAGCAGGATTAAATTTTAGTTTCTCAGGCCTTAAAACTTCTATCCTTTATTTTTTGCAGAATGCAGGAACGTCTAATGTATTTAAAGAAGCATTCACGGCTACAGAAGAGGAAAGAAAAAAATTTATTCAGGAAAACCTTGCCGATATCTGTGCATCTATACAGCATCGTATTGTAAGTATCTTATTAAATAAATTAAAAAAAGCAGCGGAGCAAACTGGCATTAAAGAAATTTGCATTGCAGGTGGTGTGAGTGCCAACAGTGCATTGCGGAATGGCCTTAAAGAAACCGGAGAAAAGATGGGCTGGAATACCTATATCCCCGCATTTGAATATTGCACAGATAATGCAGGCATGATCGCTATAACAGCTTACTATAAATATTTGGCCGGAGATTTTGCTGAACTGGATATTATTCCCAATGCACGGGCAGAATGGAGTTAGAAGTCATTGAGTCAATAGTGAATGGTCAATGCTGAAAACTTTAAAGTTTAAAATAAATTTTTAACTCTAAAAAAACTTAAAAACCTTAAACGTTTTAAACCCTTTGAAACGCCTTAAACATTTTAAACCTCTGAAACCTCTGAAACCTTTTAAAACTTCCCAAACTTTTGAGCAACTCCTGGTTCCAATTTAAGCAATTCACTATTCATCAGGAACGGTGCGCCCTAAAAGTTTGTACCGATGCATGCCTGCTGGGTGCCTGGGCTGTAGAAAAAATATCACAACGTTACATTGAAGTAAATAACATTTTAGATATAGGTGCGGGCACCGGCCTGTTAAGTTTAATGCTGGCGCAAAAAACAACCGGAGTAATAGATGCCATTGAAATAAATGAAGCTGCTGCCGGGCAGGCCGGCCAAAATTTTTCTGCTTCTCCCTGGGCAAAAAGAATTTTTAATTTTAATACCGGCATACAGGAATTTTCTACTGATAAAAAATATGATTTCATCATCAGCAACCCACCTTTTTTTCAGAACGATCTGTTGAGCAGTGATGCAGCAAAAAATGCAGCAAAACATGCTACTACCCTTACGCTTGCTACATTATTAAAAGCTATTAATTTTCATTTGTGTACTGATGGATTTGCTGCCATTCTTATACCATGGCACCGAACTGAATACTTAAAAAAATTAACTGCAGCCCAGGGGTTATTTATAAACGAAATGCTTTTTGTAAAACAAACTCCTGCACATGATTTTTTTCGTTCCTTAATTTTATTATCCAAAAAAGAGGGGAAAGAAAAAACCGATGCATTAACTATTCATGAGGAGCAGAGGCAATACAGTGCGGGTTTTACAAATTTGTTGAAAGATTATTACCTGAAACTTTAAGAAACTTTTTAAAACCCAGATAAAAATAATTGTAAAAAAAGATGCCATAAAAAACTGCAGACGAATGGAGCGTCGCCCATGCAGTCGCCATAAAAAACCAAAGCTGATATCCCTAAAAAAACAGTTTAAATAATTTAAGTTTTTAAACTTCTCCTGCTGCATACGCTTTCATGTATTCAAATTCAGGAGTGAGTATTCCATCTTTTACAATGGTAGCTTTTTCTATGATGGTATTTTCTCCACTTATTAAATCTGCCAGTACATGTTTTATCAATTGCTCCCCAAAATACCTGCTTGCATCTTTGGGTAATTCATTGGGCAGGTTGCCCACTGCCATCACATCTACCGAACCGGGCAGGTAAGGGGTGGTTTTTAAAAATGTTTTTTTATCTACGCCATACACAGGATCGGCAATGGTAGAATCTCCCAGGTTGCAGGGCACAGAACCAAAGCGGTCGTCTGTAACATCTGCAATAGTTTGAATACAGAAATCATTTTTGCCAATATCTTCCAGTTCAAACAGGCGGGGAATACGGCTTTCCCAATATACCCCGTTTAGTAAAATAGTAGTATGCGGCAGGTACTGTTTAAAAATGCATTGATAGTCATCGGGATTATTGTGAAAATGTTCTCTCCCATAAATACTGCCATCCAGTGGCCGGTAAAGATTGGCTCCCTTCAGATGAACATACACCGGGTATTTAAATTTTTTTGCCAGGTAATCTTCCGGCTCCACTTCGTGAATGCCCAGCAGGTTCATAATTTCCAGCAGGCCATGTGCTACCCTGCCGCTACCTGTAACCGCAATTTTAATATTCGGGATCTTCAACCCAAAATAAGTATGTATCAGGTGCTGAAAAGTTTTAGCAGAATTTACCCGGTCTAAATGAAAAGCACCGGTTCTGTTTCCAAAAGCCATCATAGCATTGTGCGCTCCCACCACACCTGCAAAAAATCCAAAGCCAATAATGCGGGCACCGTCTTCATGCTCCAGGCATTCGTAATCTATTAAGGTAATTTTTTTTGCAACAATGGCCTGTAGCATTTGCTGGTTATAGGGCTGAAGTTTTTTTGTGTGCGAAAAAAAGAGATAGGTCTTGCCGGCAATAAGCATAGTTACGGGCACTTCTTTTATGCCCAGCAAAATATCACAATCGTCCAGGTTTTCTTTTACTTCCACTCCTGCATTGCTGTATTCTTTATCGCTGTAGCAACGAACATCGCTATGTTGTGCGCTTACGAGAATGCCAGGGTGGTTTTTATGTATCCACTTGCATTGTGCTGGTGTGAGTGCCACCCGGTTATCGGAGGGAATTTTGCCTTCTCTTATCAATCCAATTTTTATCATGTATCAGAATTTAGAGACAGCAATTTACATTTTACATTTTATATGTGACATATTAGAAAAAGTATGCCTTTTAAATTGTAGTTAACCTGCGTTTATCAAAGCATATTTTTAGTGCAGAGAAAATAAGAAACCGAGTTAATCGCAACTCTTTTCAGCGTATGCTAAGTTGTCTCCTTTTCTCTGCGTTGAAAAAAAATGAAGCTGTAATTTTAAACAGCATCATACATTTGCACTATGAACTATTTTGAATTATTTGATTTTCCTGTCTCCCCTGTGGTAGATAAAACTTTGCTGAGCCAAAAATATTTTGAGCTCCAGAAAAAAAATCATCCTGATTTTTTTACGCAGGCTACAGAAGATGAAAAAGAAGAAGCTCTGCAGCTATCGTCTGCTATTAACAGGGCCTTTGCTGTTTTTCAAAACAAAGAAAAAACCATTGAATATTTTCTCCAGCAAAAAGAATTTATAGCAACTGATGAAAAATACCAACTCCCCCCTCCATTTTTAATGAAGATGATGGAACTGAATGAAACCCTAACAGAAAAAGACGGCGTAACCCTTGCCACAGAAATGGCCGACATTGAAAAAGAACTTTTTGAAGAAATAAAACCGATACTGGACCAACCCGGCTCTAATGATGATGCCGCCTCTATGGAAAAACTAAAAGCATATTATTACAAGAAAAAATATTTAAACAGGATTTTGGAAAGGTTGGGTGATTAATGTAATATTGCCAGCCGGTGGAAGAAAGTTCAAGAGGTTCAAGTGTTTAAAAGGTTTAAAAAGTTTCAGGGGGTTTAAAACGTTGAACTTTTGAACAAAAAGAGGCCCATGTGGCGGAATTGGTAGACGCAGCAGACTCAAAATCTGCCATTCGCAAGGGTGTGAAGGTTCGATTCCTTTCGTGGGCACCAAAATCGGAAACGCAATACAGTAAAGGGTTTCAGAGGTTAATTAAAGAGCACTGAAACCCTTTTTCTTTTACATTTGTTTGCAAATTTTCTCGAAAAGATTTTAAAAGTTTACGTATAGCCGTTGAAAATGTTTGCAAATTTGTATGCAAATTTTTCACAGTCTGCCACAAATATCTATCTTTGAGCAGCGCCGTATAAAACCTTTCAGGTAAGACAGATGTAACTTTCTCTTTATTTTTGCAATATAGCCAGTTTAAAAAAATAAAGAGAAAGTTACATCTGTCTTACCTGAAAGGTTTTATACGGCGCTGCTTAAAGATAGATATTTGCGGCAGACTGTGAAAAATTTGCAAACAAATGTAAA
>JBKJSJ010000234.1:0-3558 GCA_046595965.1 Ferruginibacter sp. | reverse complement strand
AATACTTCTTTTTTAACCCGCATCAAATATTTACTTATGCCTCCGGGATGGAGTCATGATGGAAGCAGCAAAACAGCAAACCAGTTAAGAAAAGATTTGCATTAAATTTTATTCGTTCAAAACATTACCTATTATTTTCAATAACATGTTCATTATTCCTGTAACAGACAAAACAACCATCCACGAGTTTCTTCAAGTACCCATCTATCTTTATAAAAATGATCCCAACTGGATAAGACCTTTGAATAAAGACATCAATGATGTTTTTGATAAATCAAAAAACAAAGCATTTCGTTTTGGAAAAACAGAACGCTGGATTTTAAAAGATGATAAGGGAAACCTGGTGGGGCGCATAGCTGCATTCATCAATTCAAAATATAAAAATATTGGAGACGATGTACCGACAGGTGGCATTGGTTTTTTTGAGTGCATAAATAACCAGGAGGCCGCAGACCTTTTATTTGACAATGCCCGTTTCTGGCTTACTAATAATGGGATGGGAGCAATGGACGGCCCTATTAATTTTGGAGAAAGAGACCGCTGGTGGGGATTGCTTAATAAGGGTTTTTATGAGCCCCTTTATTGTATGAATTATAATCCTCCCTACTATATTACCCTATTTGAAAATTATGGCTTTAGGATTTTTTATGACATGATCTGTTTTGACATGAAACCCAAAGCTCCGCTTTCTGAAAAAATATGGGAGCGGCACAATGCGCTTGCAAAGGATCCCGATTTTTCATCTTCAACTATTGATAAAAATTTACTGCAAAAATATGCATACGATTTTTCTGAAGTTTACAACAAAGCATGGGCTGGCCATGGGGGCCTTAAACAGATGAGCAAAGAACAGGCATTCATTATGTTTAAAAAACTAAAACCGGTAATAGATGAGCGCATTGTATGGTTTGCCTATTACAAAAAAGATCCGGTTGCTATTTTTATTAATCTTCCTGATTTAAATCAATGGTTCAAGCACCTGCAGGGTAAGTTTGGTTGGTGGCAAAAACTTAAATTTTTATGGTTAAAAAAATTTGGAACCAATACTAAATTTACAGGACTTGTTTTTGGTGTGGTACCCGAATGGCAGGGCAAAGGAGTAGATGCATACATTATAGCAGAAGCAGCCAAATTAATACAAACAGATGCTGTACCATATACAGTTTATGAAATGCAATGGATTGGCGACTTTAATCCTAAAATGCTGAATATAGCCGCAAACCTGGGCACCACCAGCCGTGGCAGAAACCTAAGCACTTACCGCTATCTTTTTGACCGCAGTAAAGAATTTAAACGCCACCCGATATTGACTTAAAAGGTTTGGGGCTATAAGTTATGGGTTAGTTGAGCGTTAGCATTGTTTATGTTTAGAATCAATAAAAAACAAAACCAATTTGTTACCCGTCTCTAAATATTTTGGGTTGCGAATGTTGTTTATCTTTGAATCAGTTGAAAGTGATCTTTCATAGTCGAAAGTTCAAAATTGTTTGAACATAATTGATACTCCATTGACCATTGATTATTTCCAATGACTATTCACCATTGACCATTGACTTTTATTTATGGATAAATTTATAGTTTCAGCAAGAAAATACAGGCCGCAAAACTTTAATACTGTAGTGGGACAGAGTCATATTACCACTACCCTTAAAAATGCAATCAATAATAACCAACTGGCACATGCATTTTTATTTTGTGGGCCAAGAGGTGTGGGCAAAACTACCTGTGCCCGCATACTGGCTAAAACAATTAACTGCGAAACAAGAACTGCAGAAGGCGAAGCATGCAACACCTGCAACAGTTGTGTTTCTTTTGATGCCGGCACTTCTTTAAACATACATGAACTGGATGCCGCCAGCAACAATTCTGTAGATGATATTCGCACACTGGTAGAGCAGGTACGCTTTGCTCCCCAGGCCGGAGAATACAAAGTATATATTGTAGATGAGGTACACATGCTGAGTGCACAGGCTTTTAATGCTTTTCTTAAAACACTGGAAGAGCCCCCACCCTACGCCGTATTTATTTTGGCCACTACAGAAAAACATAAAATATTACCCACCATTCTCAGCCGCTGCCAGATATTCGATTTTAAGCGTATAACCATTAACGATACCATTGTACACCTGCAGGAAATTTGTGAAAAAGAAAACATACAGGCAGAAAAAACTGCGCTGCATGTGATAGCACAAAAAAGCGAAGGTTGCTTAAGAGATTCGCTCAGCATACTGGATAAAATTGTAAGCTTTACCGATGGGCATCTTACCTACAGCAATACCCTGGAGCACCTGAACATTTTAGACGAAGATTATTATTTTACTTTACTCGAGCAACTTCAGCTACAACACCTGAGCGATGCACTGCTGTTGCTGGATACCATATTGCAAAAAGGTTTTGAGGCTGATAGCTTTCTGGAAGGATTTACAGAGTTTACCCGCAACCTGCTGGTAAGTAAAGATCCCAAAGCAGTAGCCCTGCTGGAAGTGGCAGACGACTTTAAAGAAAAATACCTGGCCTGGGCTTTAAAAACTGAGATCGGCTGGATTCTGTCTGCATTAAATATTTTAAGCGAAGCAGGATTGGCTTATAAAATGGCCCGCAACAAAAAACTTTTTGTAGAAATGCTCCTTATAAAACTCAGCTATCTGCAGCAGGCTATAGAACTACAACAAACAGAAGGCGGTTTGAGTAAAAAAAAAATAACGAATGAGGCCAAACCAGTTGCATTTAAAAGTTTAGCGGTTATTAAAATAAAAGAAATACAAAAAAAAGAGTACAAAACAGCTACTCCTGTTGCCAGCCTTATTATTGAAGAACCGGCGCCGGAGCCTATTAAAAAAACAGCCCACACTGTTATTAATAAACCTGTAGAACCATCCTTGCCTGAAACTCATTCTACCAGCATGAGTTCTTTAAAAAAGATAAGGGACAAATTAGCGCTGCAAAATAACCTGCCGGGCACAGATAGCATTCCGGTTACTTTAGAAACCTTGCAGCCGGTATGGAAACAATACATTCAACTTTTAAAAAACAAAAAGAATCACTCCACCGTAACCATTTTTAATATGGCAACACTTACGGTAATAGATAGCAACAGCTTTATTATTAATACAGGAAATGCCATGCAGCAAAAGTTTATAGAAGCAGAACGCCCAGGGCTGATAGATCACCTTATAGATAAATTTAATAACAGAACTATCAGTTACCAGATTGCTGTAAGTGAGGCAGCAATAGAAGAAAACCCGGCTGATAAACCCCTGAATACAAAAGAAAAATACCAGCAGATGATAGAGCAATATCCCAACATTAAATTATTAAAAGAAAAAATAAGGCTGGAACTGGATTATTAAACCAGGATATAAAAAAGCTTTACAAATCTAAATAACAGGAAGGCTTAAAAGTTATCCTGTTTTTGCCTTAATTTCGGGCTTCGAAAAATTTATTCAAAAGAAAAATTATTATGGCAGAAGTAATACGCATGCCGCTTTTGAGCGATACAATGACGGAAGGAAAAATAATTGCTTGGAATAAAAAAGTGGGCGATACTGTAAAAGCAGA
>JBKJSJ010000416.1:0-2512 GCA_046595965.1 Ferruginibacter sp. | reverse complement strand
GCAAACAAAATAGCTGCGCTTGATAAAAAGTTTGGTGTAACATGGTTCCATAATCAACGTCAGGCAATTATTGACAAATATAAATTGAAGGGATGACAATGAAATAAGGGCAACCTTTAATGCGGAAGGGATTCAGCGGAATTTTATTAGGCGTTTTGATTTATCGTCAACTTTAAAATCATTTTTTGAGCTTTAGTTATCGGCGGACGTTTTCTAAAAATCCCCCTTTCTCCTGGTCCCTGGGACCGGAGAAAGGGGGATTTTTAGATCTATGTCAAAGTTTGATTTATACTCACAAAAAAGCCGCACGGTAAAATACCGCACGGCTTTCTTACTTTTTTTGAAAACTTTTAATTGGGGTAAATTACTTTACCGGAAACCAATTCATTCCCAATTCTGAATTGATAGATCATGGTTTTTCTACTATTTGCAGGCACTTCAAAAGTGAATGTTTTTACTGCATCTTTTTCTACAAAACCTTTAAATATAGTTTTCACTTTATCACCCATTAATCCAAACACTTCCAGTGTACCAATACCAGCCAGTTTAGACTGAACAGTAAACACTATTTTATCAGTGTAAGGATTTGGATGAGTAGTTACAGAAACCGTATGTTCTGCTAGTAAATTTTGTAATCTGCCACTACCCTGCCCTCCTGGAATATTACTGCAGTAAGCATGATCATAATTGTTATTATAGCCATCTAACTGCGATGCTAATGTTCCGCAATTTCCAGAAAGGAACGCTGCTTTAATAGCATTATACAATTGAACGAAGCTCGTATAACCTGTTTGACTAAGGTATAAATTACCCCAGGCTGCTGCGTTTAATAATGCTGCATTCCCCTGCCTTGCAAGGTTTAAACAACCTCCGCCACCTGTACTGCCTGCTGTATGCATACTTGCATTTGCAGGAATACCATTAATAGATCCGGCAGGCAAGCCATAATAGGTATAAAAATTAGTACTAGTTATAAATTGATATCCAGCCGGCATACCTGTGTAAGTAAATCCTCCTGATGTACCACCTGCTACCAGGATATCTGTAAAGGAATTCCAAACTTCAGGATGCGTTTTATAAAAGCCCTGAGAACAGGCTCTTCCATCTACACGGCATCCAAAACTAATGCTGCACGTGCTTACACAACCGTTAGCGGCAGTAGCGGTAAGACTTACAGTTACATTGCCAGAACCGCCCACATTGTAGGTCAGTGTTCTGGTACCATTCCCTGAAACATAGGTTCCATTTCCACTCACCGTCCAGGCATAATTGGTATAGCCTGCAGCTCCGGTTAAAGTATTATTAGCAGATCCGCACACTGGTAATGTAGCAGGAACAGTTAAGCTACATGTTACCGGTGCAGTAACCGTTACATTCCGGCTGCACATTGCTATCTGGTTGTTGGGATTAATAGCAGTTAAGGAAACTACCATAGTGCCTGAGACATTTGCTGTAACTGTTAGGGTTCCGGTTCCTGCCCCTGCAGTAATGGTTCCACCAGTAACTGTCCAGTTATAAGTTGCATATCCAGATGCGGTAAAAATTAATCCAGTTGCACCGAGGCAGGCTGTTGAAGGGCCCGAAATTAAACATAAAAGTGGTCCTCCATTTTGTATTGTCAATGTTCTGCTGCAGGTGCTCGTACATCCATTGGCGTTCGTAACAGTTACGGTGTAAGTTCCGGCAACTGTTAAATTGCTGATAGTAGCAGTAGCAGCAGTATATCCACCCGGGCCTATCCAGGAATAACTTGATCCGCCAGTAGCAGTGAAGCTTGCAGACCCACCTGGGAGTATTACATTCAGTCCGGTTATTGCACAAACGGGAAGCGAATTTATCATTAATGTTCTGCTGCAGGTGTTTGTGCAGCCTGATGCATTGGTAACAGTTACGGTGTATGTTCCAGCCACAGTTAGATTACTGATAGTGGCTGTTGCTGCTGTGTATCCGCCGGGGCCGCTCCAGGAATAGCCTGTGCCGCCGGTGGCGGTAAAACTGGTGGATGTGCCAGCACAAATGGTATTGTTTCCGGTGATGGCACAAACAGGAAGTGCATTTACTGTAAGCGTTCTGCTGCAGGTGCTTGTACAACCTGATGCATTGGTAACAGTTACGGTGTATGTTCCAGCCACATTTAGATTACTGATAGTGGCTGTTGCTGCTGTGTATCCACCGGGGCCGCTCCAGGTATAGCCTGTGCCGCCGGTTGCGGTAAAGCTAGTGGATGTACCAGCACAGATGGTATTGTTTCCAGTGATGGCACAAACAGGAAGTGCATTTACTGTAAGCGTTCTGCTGCAGGTGCTTGTACAACCTGATGCGTTGCTAACAGTTACAGTGTAAGTTCCAGCCACAGTTAGATTACTGATAGTGGCTGTTGTTGCTGTGTATCCGCCGGGGCCGCTCCAGGTATATCCTGTGCCACCCGTTGCGGTAAAGCTAGTGGATGTACCAGCACAAATGATATTGTTTCCAGTGATGGCACAAACAGTAAATGCACTTCCTGTTTGTG
>JBKJSJ010000341.1:0-3911 GCA_046595965.1 Ferruginibacter sp. | reverse complement strand
ACGGAGTGAATATCCAGGTGGTTGGTAGGTTCATCCAGCATTAAAAAATTGGCTTTGCTCACAATTGTTTTGGCCAATGCCACCCGGGCTTTTTCGCCACCGCTCAGTACTTTTACTTTTTTCTCCACTGCATCCCCACTAAATAAAAAGGCTCCCAGCAAACTTCTCAGCTCCAGGTCCGTTTTGCCACTGCGGGCATCTTTTAATTCTTCCAGCACATCATTATTCATGTTTAGTGCTTCCAATTGGTGCTGTGCATAAAAAGCTTCCACCACGTTGTGGCCCCATTCCCGCTGGCCTTCAAAAGGTTCGGTACCTGCAATAATACGCAGCAGCGTAGATTTACCTTTACCATTGGCACCAATCAATGCTATCTTATCTCCCCGGTCTATTTCTGCAGCAGTATTTTTTATAATTTCAATCTCCTTAAAACTTTTGCTTACATGTTTTAATGTGCAGATAATTTTGCCCGGTTGTTTTTCCACCGCAAAGTTTATCCTCATGTTGGGCCGCTCTATTTCCACGTCTTCTATCCGCTCCAGTTTATCTAATCTTTTTACAATACTCTGAGCCGCTGCAGCCTTGCTGGCCTTGGCTTTAAATCGTTCTACAAAGCGTTCGTTCTGCCTGATATAATCCTGTTGATTTTCGTAAGCTTTTTTCTGCATGTCAACCCTTACTTCTTTTTCCTGCATGTAGTAAGAATAATTGCCGGTATAAAAATGCAATTTCTGCTGGTAGAGTTCAACAATTTTAGTAACCATGCGGTCTAAGAAAAAACGGTCATGAGAAACAATTACTACGGCACCCTGGTAATGAGCTAAATATTTTTCAAGCCATTCTATACTTGGTAAATCAAGGTGGTTGGTAGGTTCATCCATGAGCAATACATCTGGTGCCTGCAAAATCATTTTTGCCAGCAGCACCCGCATGCGCCATCCACCACTAAAATTTTTATAAGGCATTTTTAATGCTGCATTGCTAAATCCCAGCCCCTGCAATATTTCTTCTGTACGGTGATGAATGCTATAGCCATCCAGCACATCCATTTCGTGCAGTTTTTCGGAATATTCCATGGCCAGGTCTTCATCGCCGGTTTTCTCCAGCTCCAGTGCTATGGCATCCAATTCTTTTTCTAATTGTTTTACTTTTTCAAAAGCACCCAGGGCCACCTCCAGGATAGAATCTTCGGTATCAAATCCAAGCAAATCCTGATGCAGAAAACCAATGGTAGTTTCTCTTCCTTTTTCTACTGTGCCCTTTGCGGGGCTGTAAGCTCCTGTGAGCACTTTAAACAAAGTAGATTTTCCGGTACCGTTATATCCTATTAATCCTATGCGTTCATTGGGTTGTATATGCCAGGTGGCATCTTCCACAATGGTTCTTGCGCCAAATTCAAAAGTTACATTTTGTAAGCCTAACAACATCTCTGCAAATATTTTTTAATATGAAAAGTTTGGCAAAGCTAACTTAAACGATAAACTATTATAAAGGTTTGTTGTTATAAATTATTTGAAAAATGTAAACTACCAGTTAGTACATAATAAAAAATGCAAAAATCAACGCCACTTGAAAATATTTTTCATTTAAATAGTTACAGTGCTGAAAAAACAATGCCTGTTTCTAAATCATGCAGTTACAGCAAAGCGTATTGCCATTTATAAAAATGGGGATAGTGTTTATTCCTGAAGGTATTTTATGACTTAACTTTACAAAAAAAATACTGAAAATGAAAAAAATGATTGTGTTTATTGTCTTGATATTGCTTGCTTTTAGTATTTACTGGTTCCTGTTGCGTACCAAAGATTCTAAACCAAAAGAGCCTAAACAAGCCGCCATTACTGTAAAAAAACATACAGAAACTTTTAATTTGGCCATTGACAAGTTAATGAATGCCTACTTTGGAATGAAAGATGCATTTGTGGATGCAGATACAGCCAGGGCTAAACAACAAACTACTTTATTTATTCAATTATTAGATAGTATTCCTGTAACAGAATTTAAAAAAGACGAGCCAATGATTATGGAAACGGCAAAAGCTACCATTGCTGATCTTAAAGCTAATGCAGCTTCTTTGCTGCTGCAAACAGACATTACAGAAATGCGCCAGGATTTTAGAACTGTATCGGATATGTTGTACCCGGCATTTTTTAAAACTATTAATTATGAAGGCCCTGCTTTGTTTTTGCAAAACTGCCCGATGGCTTTTGATGGAGACAAAGATGCCAACTGGATAAGCAACAGCAATGAAGTGGTGAACCCTTACCTGGGGAAAAAACATCCTAAGTTTAAAGCTACAATGCTTAATTGCGGCGAAGTAAAAGATAGCATTGTACCCACATTTTAATTATTTTCTGTAGATCTATGAAAAATTTATGCTGCTTTTTTTTAATGGTTTTTATATTTAATAACCTGCAGGCTCAAAAAAAATATACGCTTAGTGGTTATATTAAAGATGCTTATAGCGGCGAAACCCTTATTGGTGCCACACTTACAGAAAAAACTAACAGTAAAAGCATCAGCAGCAATCAATATGGTTTTTATTCTATTACTTTAAATGAAGGTGCCTACACATTTTTATGTTCATTTGTAGGTTATCAGCCACAATCATTTTCTATTGATCTTGCTGCAGATAGTCTCATTAATATTTCGCTAAACTCTGCCTCATCTTTAAGTGAAGAAGTAATTGTAACTGCCCGCAAGCGGGACAACAATGTGAAAAATGCACAGATGGGAAAAGTTACTTTGCCCATAGAACAGATAAAATCTATTCCTGCATTTTTGGGCGAAGTAGATTTGCTTAAAGTGGTGCAGTTGCTGCCGGGCATACGCAATGCAGGAGAGGGTAGTGCAGGCATTTATGTAAGAGGAGGCGGCCCCGATCAGAATTTAATTATGCTGGACGATGCTGTTGTATATAATACCGGCCACCTATTTGGTTTTTTTTCCATCTTTAATTCTGACGCTATTAAAAATGTATCGCTCATAAAAGGGGGTATGCCTGCGCAGTATGGAGGCCGCCTCAGCAGTGTGCTTGATATCTCTATGAAGGAAGGCAATAATCAAAAATTTCAAACTGAGGGAGGCATTGGTTTAATTGCATCCAGGTTATCTATACAGGGCCCCATAAAAAAAGAAAAGTCCTCCTTTATTGTTTCTGCACGCAGAACTTATGTAGATGGGATAGCCAAACCTTTTATAAGTAAGAGCAGCCAGTTTTATGGTTCGGGATATTATTTTTATGACCTTAATGCCAAACTCAATTATAAGTTTAATGAAAAAGACAGGCTTTACCTGAGTGGATATTTTGGCAGGGATGTTTTTAATTTTGTAAATGGCAGACAAAGTTTAGACGTAAAAATTCCCTGGGGCAATGCTACCGGTACTTTGCGATGGAACCATGTTTTTAATAATAAATTATTTGCCAATACAACTGCAGTATATAATGATTACAATTTTTCATTTAGTGCAGCACAAGATAATTTTGCAGTAAAACTTGCTTCCGGCATACGGGATTTAAGCCTAAAGCAGGATTTTGATTTTTATCCTTTCTCTCAACACAAAATAAAATTTGGTGCCTTATATACTTATCACCGGTTTACTCCATCAGTTGTTACGGGCAGGCAGGATTCTATAGAGTTTAATCCCCTGAATGCACAGGTAAAATTTGCTCATGAAGCTGCATTGTACCTGCAGGACGATTGGGAGATCAGTAAAAAATGGAACATCAACGCAGGCCTTCGCTACAGTGGTTTTCAGCAAATTGGAGCGTTTAGAATTTATCAAACAGATGTCAATGGCAACCGCACCGACAGCACCGTATTTAAAAAAGGAAGCAATGTAAAAACTTATGGTGGCCTGGAGCCCAGGTTTACATTGCGGTATAGTGTAAACGAAGAAACATCCATCAA
>JBKJSJ010000309.1:0-3775 GCA_046595965.1 Ferruginibacter sp. | reverse complement strand
CGATGTATTAGCCGGTTTATTTGTAGGAGGCATGATTCCATTTATATTTTCTTCTCTTGCCATAAGGGCAGTAGGCGAAGCAGCAATGGCCATGGTAGAAGAAGTGCGCAGGCAGTTTCGTACCATTCCTGGTATCATGGAAGGCACGGGTAAACCTGAGTACGATAAATGTGTAGCTATCTCTACAGAAGCATCGCTTAAAAAAATGATGCTGCCAGGCGCTATCGCATTAATTTCTCCATTAATTATGGGGTTTGTTTTTGGGCCCGAAGTATTAGGAGGTTTCCTTGCTGGAGCTACTGTTTGTGGTGTGCTCATGGGAATGTTTCAAAACAACGCCGGTGGTGCATGGGACAATGCTAAAAAATCTTTTGAAAAAGGAGTTGATATAAATGGTATTACCCACAAAAAAGGAAGTGAACCACATAAAGCTGCCGTTACAGGAGATACTGTAGGCGATCCTTTTAAAGATACCTCTGGCCCATCAATGAATATTTTAATAAAATTGATGAGCATTGTTTCTTTGGTGATAGCTCCTACCCTTGCTAATATACATGCAGATAAAATAGAAAGCAGGAGAAAAGCAAAAATAGAAACTTTACAAAACATGCCGCCGGTAACAGGTGTGCATACGATTGAAAATAAATAAACTAATTTTTTTTATAGTACTTCCCCGCTGATTTTTTAGCGGGGATTTTTTTTTCTATGCTGAAATTATTTTTAAACAGCATGGAAATAAATATAAGTATGTAGGCAAATAGCATCCCACTTCTCCTTTTGCTGTAATTAAAAGTTTCCTGCAATAAATAAATGACTTATCAATATTTCAACAGACAACGGGATTTTATCATTACACACACAACACTTTTCCACTTATGTGTTCATAATATTCTTCCCCTTCCATGCAGCTCAACCTCCAGAATAATAATAAAAAAATAATACAATATTCGAACCTCTTAAAATTTTTTGTTTATAAGTTTTATTGCTCTTTGTAAGAAAGTAATATATTTTTTTAGTAAATTTCTACAATCAAAACTTAAAACGCTAAAACTTTTCCATGAAATTAAAACTACTTCTGGTATGGACAGTTATAATACTATCCATGCCCCTGCTGGTTTTTAGCCAGAGCAGGCAAATAACCGGGCGCATAACTGACTCCCAAGGAGATGCTGTTCCATCGGCATCTATTCTTCAAAAAAGAACCTCTACAGGCACAACTGCGGATGCTGATGGAAATTTTTCCATCAAGGTTACGGGCGCCAATCCCGTGCTGGTAATTTCCTCCGTAAATTTTCAAACCCAGGAAATAAGAGTTGGCAGCAGCAACAATTTAAGTATTGAATTAGCCGGAGTAAACATACTTTCTGAAGTTACAGTTACTACAGCCTTTGGTGTAAAAAGAGCAAAAAGATCTTTAGGGTATTCCGCCCAGGAAATTTCGGGTAATGCATTATTACAAACAAAACAAACCAATATTGTGAACGCATTGCGTGGACAGGTTGCAGGTGTGCAGATTAATAGTGGTGGTGGTGCTCCAGGTCAGGGTACCAGAATAATTATCCGTGGTATTAAATCTTTGGATCCTTCAAAAGATAATCAGCCATTATTTGTTATTGACGGAATTGTAATGGACAATTCAACGGCTACTGTTTCAACTAGTGGATCTCTTCGTGGCTTGTCTAACCGTGCTTCTGATATAAACCCTGATGACGTAGAAAGCATTTCTGTTTTACGGGGTGGTGCTGCTACGGCACTTTACGGGCAGGCAGGTTCAAATGGTGTTGTTGTAATTACCACAAAAACCGCCCGTGCAGGTAAGATGAAAGTTGGTTTTTCTACCAGTTATGGCATTGATGAAGTAAATAAATTTCCTGAAGTGCAATCCAGATTTTCCCAAGGATTTGTTGGAGCCACATCAAGAGTTCCCGAGTACAGTCCAACAACTATATTTAGTGGTTGGGGGCCTACAGTGGAAGAGGTTAGATTAATAGATCCTACCAATAATCCAAAATTATTCAATCATTATGGAAGGGGATATAGAAAGGGGAATCAATTTCGTGCCAGTCTCAATCTTTCCGGAGGTACAGAAAATGCTTTGCTGACATCTTCATTTTCCTATTTCAAACAAAATGGAGCTATAACAAATTCAGATTATCAAAATATTTCAGCACGGCTGGGTGGTCAATTTAAATTTGGGTCTAAATTTAAAGTGAGCCCATCTATGTACTTTATCAATTCAGGCGGATTAAGAGTTAATGCAGACAGATATAATGAACAACTATCTTACTGGTCTCCACGGTTGGATGTAAGGGATTATATTAAACCAGATGGCACCATGAAAGGCTATAGGGATAATCCAATTTATGGTACTTATGTAAACCAGTTTAAGGATAATGTAAACCGCTTGATTGGCAATGTAGCTTTCACATTTTCTCCCGTAAAATGGTTTGACCTGGATTATAAAATTGGGATGGATTATTCTGCTGACTTCAGACGACATGCAGGCCGTGGGCCATTGGGATTAGCAGGGGAACTTCATTATGCTGATAATGGGTTAGGATTTGTGGATGAGTTTCGCATCAGTAACAGGGTTCTTACTTCTAATCTTATTGGTACATTTAAAAAAGACTGGGGAACCAAGTTTAATACAGTACTACGGCTTGGAAATGATGTACGTACTACGAAGTATAACAGGCTTACTGCAAGCGGATCAGAATTAGATATACCTACCCTGTTATCCCTTAATAATGCAAAAGTTCGTACTACCAGTCAATATTTGGAAGACTACAGAATTGTTAGTGCATTGGGTGATCTTACACTTGGGTATGATAATTTTCTGTTCTTAAATGTAACGGGCAGAAATGACTGGACATCTACTTTAGATCCCGAATTCAATTCATTTTTCTACCCCTCTGTGAGTTTATCTTATGTATTTACAGATCACATAAAAATGCCAAAATTCTTTAGCTATGGAAAATTAAGGGCTTCGTTTGCTGAAATAGGTAAAGACGCAACTCCTTATGAAAATAACTCCTATTATTCTTCAAGTGTTATCACTTCTACAAGCCAGATTGCATGGACACGGGGTGATACAAGGGGCGACAGATTATTAAAGCCTGAACGAACCTCCACTGTTGAATTTGGTACAGAACTTCGGTTTTTGGAAAGTAGGTTGGGTGTGGATTTAACCTGGTATAAATTAAACAGTCGTGACCAGGTAATTCCAATATTCATTTCTCCATCAGCCGGATATAATCAAATTAATAGTAATGCGGGTGAAATAGAAAATAAAGGTATTGAACTCGTATTAAACGGTAGCCCCATCAAAACCAAGAATTTTTCATGGGATGCAACATTGAATTTTTCCCGAAACCGAAATAAGATAGTAGCGATAAAAGATGGCCTGTCTGAAATAACAGTGGGCTCACACTTTGGATATATCAATTCAGGGGTAACCTTAAAATATGTTGTAGGATCTCCTGTAGGTAATCTTTACGGTACAACATTCCAGCGTTACTATGGAACTAAGACGGATGATAAAGTTACCTTCCAGCCCAATCTTCCAATGGTAATAGCGACCACTGGAAGTAATGCCGGATTCCCAGTGCCGGATCTTACACAAAGAATTTTAGGTAATTCACAACCAAAATGGCTTGGCGGATTCAGTAATACATTTAGTTATAAAAGTTTGAGTCTTTCCTTTTTATTTGAAACGCAACAGGGACAATATAGATATAACCAATTAGGAAATTTTATGGCTGCTTTTGGTATTGCA
>JBKJSJ010000028.1:0-10946 GCA_046595965.1 Ferruginibacter sp. | reverse complement strand
ATCACATCCATTCTGACTTTTATCACCTTAACTGAATCATCTGTGATTTTGGTTCATTATTTACGCTCAGTAATGATTAATCTATATTTTTATTGCTGCCACATCTGGCAGCGTTTTGAAAAGCTACCTTGGCTCTTCCTGCCGCTAATTTTTATAACTTATCACTTAAATATATTTGCAGCTTGAATGGTGAAATTTTGATATTTTCATACAAAATATAAATACGTTTAGTTGTGCAAAAATTGGTTTCCATTATTACTGTAAATTTTAACCATGAGTTTCTTACGGCGGAATTGCTCGCTTCAATTTCATCTTTTAACGATTATGAACCGATTGAGATTATCGTTGTTGATAATGGCAGTAGCGTAAATCCAATTCCAAAATTGGCACTGCATTTCCCTCATGTTACTTTTATACGTTCTGAAATAAATCTTGGTTTTGCAGGTGGAAATAATATCGGCATACAAAAGGCAAAAGGAGAATATTTATTTTTGGTTAATAACGATACGGAATTTACACCGGGCTTAATAAAAACTTTAGTAGATCAACTGGCAGGTAACGCAACAATCGGAGTAATATCGCCAAAGATACTTTATTGGAAAAATAAAGATATTTTGCAGTATGCTGGTTTTACAAATATGAATTATGTTACAGCACGCAATAAATGTATTGGACTTAATGAGATAGATCATGGGCAATATAATAATCTAACAGGAAATACCGCTTACGCTAACGGAGCCGCTATGATGTTACCAAGAAGAGTCACTAATAAGGTAGGACTAATGTCTGAAAACTTCTTTTTATATTATGAAGAATTAGATTGGTTTGAACGGATAAGAAAGGCGGGGTTTGAAATTTGGGTTTGTATGCAGGCATCTATCTACCATAAAGAATCCATGTCGGTAGGGAAAAAATCAGCTTTAAAAGAGTATTTTATGAATCGTAACAGAATGCTTTTTATCAGGCGGAATGCCGGATTAGGTACAATCATACTTTTCTATTTTTACTTTTTAACTGTTGTTGCACCAAAAAATATTATACAGTATATCAGGCAAAAAAATTATTCTTTTATCCGCGTTCTTTTTAGAGCCATTTGGTGGAATTTTACCAATACTGTGAACAGTAATAAAAAATAACTGTATGATCATCTTTTTTTGGATATGCCTTTTTATTTTATTTTATACTTATATTGGATATGGTATTTTATTATACCTGATGGTGAAAATAAAACGGATGACGGTAAAAAAAAGAAATCAATATTATAGTTTTGATCAACTCCCATCAGCCACCATTATAATTGCAGCTTATAATGAAGAAGATATTATACAACAAAAAATAGAAAATACTTTCGGACTTTTTTATCCGAAAGAAAAGATTAGTTATTTGATTGTGACTGATGGGTCTTCTGATAATACTGCATCAATTGTAAAGAATTTTCCTCAAATTACTTTGTTACATTCTAATGAAAGAAAGGGTAAAATTAATGCTGTACACCGTGCTATGAAACAAACTGTTTCAGAGATTGTAATATTTACTGATGCAAATACTTTTTTAAACAAAGATGCACTTACTAATATAGCCCGTCATTATATGGATAGTAAGGTTGGCGCAGTTGCTGGTGAAAAAAGAGTTCAGATCGAAGATAATTCGGATGCAACAGCCGGCGAAGGGTATTATTGGAAATATGAATCAACATTAAAGAAATGGGATTCCGAACTATATACTGTTGTAGGAGCAGCCGGAGAATTATTCAGTATCAGATCTTCTTTGTATCAGCCTGTACAACCTGATACCATACTTGATGATTTTTTGATTTCAATGAATATTGCCGGTAAAGGTTACCGCATAGTATATGAGCCAAACGCCTTTGCACTGGAGAGTTCATCTGCCAATATGAAAGAAGAAATGAAACGAAAAGTTCGCATAGCTGCAGGAGGCATTCAATCAATACTCAGACTAAAAAAGCTTTTCAATATTTTTAGATTCCCTGTGCTTTCATTTCAATACATAAGTCATCGTGTGCTACGATGGACCATAACACCATTTTTAATGATCATTGTTTTTATACTTAATATTTATATTATAATAAATACGCAGACGATACTTTATTTAGTATTATTAGCAGCACAAATTATTTTTTACGGGGCAGCTTTTTCAGGCTGGATTTTAGATCAAATGCAAATAAAAAATAAGTTTTTGTTTATTCCTTACTATTTCTGTTTTATGAATTTTGCAATACTTGCCGGGATAAAACGTTATTTTTCAGGCAATCAAAAAGCTGTTTGGGATAAGGCTGCAAGAAAAGCTAACTAAAAATCAAAAGATTTAATTCAAAAAACAAAAGATTATAATTTTTATACGATTTATTTTATTATTTCTATTGCTGATACCCTTTTCTTGCCCATTTTTCTTACGTAAATATTCTGCTAAACATTTTATAAAATTAAAAAAATCGGTATGTTTATTTTCTTAAAATTCTATTTCATGAAATATGTGGTAGTGGTAAGGAAAATCGTTTCGATTAAATCACTTTCTGACAAATATCGTCTCAGGTTTTGCTCGGAACCGGAAAGGAATAAAAACCCTTGGGGCAAAGCAGCTATTAACATGCCAGTGTAAGAGACTTACTGTGTTGCCCTTAGATACGCTGAAAAAAATTTCAATTTTTTTCAGCGCCTCTTGCCTTTTAATTTCATCCCGCCTTTAAAATCATACTTTGATACAATTGATGGAGGTAATGAATGACCCCGCAGCAGAGCTGCGAGGTATCAATACAAATACAACTATCTAAAACAAACGCAATTGATTCTTATGAAACTGCTTATATGTGGTTTTTTCGCTTCCCTGTTCATGGATATACCTTTGAATTACCTCTTCATTTGCGTATTGACCAACCGTATTTATATAGTACCCATCATTCCAAAACTGACCACCCCAAAGTTGAGTCTTCACCTCTGGATGAAGTCTAAACAATTCTTTTGCCGTAATACTCTTTACTGTCTGAACAATATTCTTGGCAGACACCATCGGAACACTTTGTATCATAAAATGAACGTGGTTCTCGTCTGCACCAATCTCTATAAAATGTATTTCAAACCGATCCTCGATATTCCGGCATACATCAACCAAACTCCCTTCCACGGCTTCAAACAAAACATTTCTTCGATATTTTATCGGATAAACCAAATGATACAGCAATAAACTCTTATTATATCCCTTATAAATATGTTCACTCACAACACAAAGATACTAAACATAAACAGCCACCTCGCAGCAGAGCTACGAGGAATTCGTTCGATTAAAACATCACCATTCTCAAATACTACTTCACCCTGATGAATACCTAGTCATAATTCAAAAGCTTTTGAATTATAGAATACCTCCTGAATCTTTTTGGCTACATAAACCGCATTACGTGCGGCTGAAAAACTTGCCATAGCACCATTACCAAGGTCTTTGATCCATTGACCTCCAAATTCCTCAAAAATCGGTTTTTGTATTGCTCTGTTTTTACGCATTAATTCAAAGGCATTTTTTCATCATTTCCCATCAAAGCTGTATATCCGACAATATCGGTAAACATGATAGAGGCGAGTTAGAGTGATTGTGACATGTTTGAAACTTAAGTAATTATATTCAATACATCGTAAATTTTTATTAAACTTCGTCAATTAAAAATGAACTTAAAATAAAAAAGTGTTTTCCATTATTAATGATTTTACTCTTGTTTAAAGATGATATATCCTGCTATAAAAAATATTAGATAATGCACCATTTCAATAAAAAATCATCCCAAACTTCCTTTTAAAATTTACTTCCTGCCATTTTGATTTATTTCCTTGCCCTTCCCTCCTTTGTTTATGGCTCTTCCTAAGTTATCTTACACACTAATCGTTTGTATGATGATTATTCGTTTATAAAATAGAATTTGACTTATTAAGCGACAAGTCTTCTGGGTGGAAGGTTTTTAGCTCCTATTTTCCGATACAGAATTTACTAAAAATATAATCTAATTTATCTTCATTGGTTATCTCTCCGGTTATCTCTCCAAGAAAATAAAGGCACCTGCGGATATCCAGGGCCAGCAGGTCGCCGGATAATTTATTATCCAGGCCATTTTGAATTTCGTGTAAAGATCGCAGCACTTGCTGCAGGGCCTCGTAATGCCGGGCATTGGTAATGATGGTATCTTCCGATGCAAGAGATGATTGAACGGTTTGATTGAACAGCACTGTTTTTAATTGAGCAATGCCCGTATTATTTTTTGCAGAAATAAAATGAATGTTTTTATCCGCAGAAAACTTTACTGCAAAATCATCCTGCACATTATCGGTTTTATTTCCTGCAAATAAATATTTAATATTTTTTTTGCTGAATACTTCCTGTTGCAGTTGCAGGGTTTCATTTGTTTCTTCTTTTACATCAAAAATATATAATACCACATCTGCCGACTTCATTTTCTCTAAGCTTCTTTCCATCCCTATATTTTCTATTACATCCACGCTATGGCTCCTGATACCAGCGGTATCTATGAGCCGGAAAATAATGCCATTAATATTTAAAATTTCTTCAATGGTATCTCTTGTGGTGCCGGCAATTTCGCTTACGATGGCTCTTTCCTCATTGAGCAATACATTGAGCAGCGTAGATTTTCCTGCATTGGGTTTACCAATGATGGCCACGCTTACGCCGTTCTTAATAACATTACCCAGTTTAAAAGATTGCAACAACTGACCGGTAGATTTTGATAACTCATTAATCAACAAATAAAATTTCGTTCTGTCTGCAAACTCCACATCTTCTGTAGCAAAATCAAGTTCCAGTTCTATGAGTGCTGCAAACTGAATTAACTGTTCACGCATTTCTTTTAGTTGATGAGAAAACCCTCCACGGATATTATTGAGTGCCGTTTTTTGCGAGGCCCTTGTGTTGGAAGCAATAATATCTGCCACTGCTTCTGCCTGTGTAAGATCGAGTTTGCCATTTAAAAAAGCCCGCTGTGTAAACTCTCCTGCCCTGGCCAGCCTTGCTCCACCGTTTACACAGGCCTGTATAATCTGCTGCTGTATGTACGGGCTGCCGTGACAACTTATCTCTATGGAATCTTCGCCTGTATAACTCCTGGGTCCTTTGTAGAGCGATACAACTACTTCATCAATTTCGTTATCATCTTCCTTAAATATTCCTACATGCATTGTATGGGAGGGCAATGCCAGCAGATTTTTAGAAGGAAACAAATGGTTAATAATAACAAAAGCCTGGTCTCCACTAATTCTTATTACTGCAATGGCTCCAATGCCTGGTGCAGTAGCAGCAGCAACAATAGTATCGTTCCAGTTAGACAATTTATTAATCATGCCACAAAGATAAGCCCCCGCTGCAAAGCATGCTCCAAAGCATTTTCAGGATAAATGGAACTACAGCAGTTTTTTTTCTTTCAGCCATTTCTTATCTTTCTCATTTACCTCATCAATATAATATCGCTTCACCATATTAATGCTGCATTCATCTACTGCATCTACCAGGTTTTTAAAGCTTGACAATACAGCAGGTTTTATAATCAGTACAAAATCATCCTTTCCTTTTTGCTGAAAAACATCTTTTTTCTTTTGCATGATAATTTTCCTGATGCCAGTGGATGAATAATCTGTAAACCTGTACAAAGCAGTTTCTGCTTTGCCTGGGTAATAAAATATTTTGTTGTCTTTGTCTAAAATAAGCGTCAATACACAAGTTTCACAAACATCGTCCTTAATACCACTATCCTTATCATTGGGCACTACAAGGTTCATTAACATGGGTTGCGAAAGTGCTGCAGTAAAAACAAAAAAGGTTAGCAGGATAAAACCCAAATCAACCATGGGTGTAAGATCTACCCTGGTAGAATTTTTTTTACATGCAGTTTGCTTGTGTTTTTTTTGCGATGGTTGATTGTTTATTTCTGCCATAAAATTAGTTTGATACAGGATGAAGGAAAACATTTATTCCATAAAAAAACCTCCCGGTTGGGAGGTTTTAAAAAATGTAATTTATTCAATTAATTTTCCTGCACTACAAATGTAATTGGCTGACGACGGTAAGCATTTACCATTCTGCCGTTTTGCTGAGCCGGGGTCCATCTAGGACCTTTTTTAATAATCTTAATAGCTTCTGCTTCCATACCAAACCCATGTTTTGTTTCTGCTACCACATCGCTGATGCTACCATCTTTACTTACAATAAAACGAACGATCACCTGGTAAGTTCCCTCAGATGCACCGTTGTCAACCGGTGTGTTGGCATCCAGGTTATTTTTCAGGTATTTGGTCCAGGCCCCGGTTCCGCCCGGAAATTCTGCTTCAATTTCTACCTTATTAAATACCTTTCCTTCATCATCTTCTTTAGGGGCTTCTGCCACCACGGTTCCTTTATCTTCTACCGGAGCCTGCACTATCTGTACTTTGTTTTCGCTTTCCACCGTTTTTGTACTAATCACCTGGTCTTCTTTAATCTCTTCTATTTTCTCTTCAGGTTTTACTTCTTCATCCTTTACAATTTTTGGAGGAGTAAATTTAACCTGGTTCACTTCCGGTGGTGGTGGAGGTGTGGGAGGAGGAGGCGGAGGAGGAGGAGGCGGTGGTTCGTCTTTCTTAATTTCGGCCATCTGGGTATCCACTACATCAAATGTTTTTTTATCAGTATTATCATTAATGTATTTACCCAACATACTGGCCAGAAAAACCAGCAGCAAAACCGATCCGGTTATGATGAGTGCCTTAGTAAGTGTTTTATTGTAGTCTTTTCTAAGCTGGTAGGCTCCGTAGGATTTATTCTTTCCTTCAAATATGATATCAAGAATATCTGCGCCTAAAATTTTGTTTGCTTCCATCGTAATCTATTTGATTAATTAGATTCAAAATTGTTCCAATTCCATAAAGCTATTTTATACCATTGGCCTGTTCGGTCTGTTTTATCATCAGCTCTTCTGCAGGTGCCATATCAACCTCGGCATAGTGGCCGGGAGGAATGGCAGAGATACTCATTTCATCCAGTATATCAATAGCATTTTTAAAAGTAGAAGCCTTATCAGATTTAATGATATACATCAGATCGCCAATTGGTGTGCTTTTCTTTTTATCTACAATCAACTTGCGGATATCTTTAAAGTTGGTGCTTTTAAACTGTTCGCTAAGTTTATCAATTTCCAACTGGCCATAATAGTAATAGACCTGGTCGCCTCTGCCCAATAAGATGGTCATAGCACCCGAGTTTTTTACTTTCAACTGCTGTGTAGAATCATCCTTTGGTTCATTCATATTCATAGCCGTTGCCTGGCTCATTGTAGTAGTAAACACAAAGAAAGTAATCAATAAAAATCCAAGATCTACCATTGGTGTAAGATCCACACGGGTAGATAATTTTTTCGACTTTTTTACGCCGGGCCCCTTTTTGTGGCCACCGCCGGACGAAGTATCTAATTCTGCCATGGCATTTTATTTTAATATTAATTCGTTACAATAATGATCTTTTACTCTGCTTTAGGAGCATTGTATAATTCAGAACCAATTGGAACCGATTCGCTGTTGGTTACAATCCTGAACTTAAAAATTTCGTTTTTCTTAAATGCCTGTTTTACATTTTTAAAAATCGGGTAAAGTGCAGTATTGTCTCCTTTTATCAGCAGCATTTCTTCCAGCTTTTTCTGATCGCCTCCTGCATACACATTGGTTACACTCCGCATCCAGTCAACCAATTCATTATTGGTACTGTCCACCGGGATGCCCTCCATTGCTGTAGCGGGTATGTTTTGCCCTGGTTGCAGGGAAGCCTTGAGTTTACTAAAAGGCAACCCAATGAATTCCGTTTTTTTAAGTGCTGCCAATTCGGCGGCAGATAATTGCAAACCTTTTGTAAGATTTATATTATCAAGTATATCCGCCTTTTTGGTTTCGTCGCCCAGCATTAAAAAAACCTTCCCTTCCTTGGTAAGTGTGATAAGGATAGATTTATCAGGCGCAGCTTTACTTGAAATAGAACTGGGAGGTACTACCGCCAGCACTTCGGGTGGTTTTTGTTTTGTTGCCAATATAAAAAAAGTCAGCAGCAAAAAAGCCACATCGCACATAGCCGTCATATCTACGTTTGTACTCTTGCGTGGTATTTTAACTTTTGGCATGTTTGTATAATTTTTTTGATGTTACTTTAAGATTCAAATTCAGTTGAATTTCCATACGCTTATTTGTACAGAGAAGCAAAAGTTTGGGTTAAAGTAAAACCTGATTCATCAATACCGTAAGTAATGCCATCAATTTTGGTAGTAAAGATGTTGTAAAAAACAATTGCAAAGGCAGAAGTACCAATACCCAGGGCCGTGTTATACAATGCCTCAGAAATACCAATAGACAACTGTGCTGCTGAAGAAGCTCCACCACTATCTTCACCCAGGCCGGCAAATGCACGGATCATGCCTACCACCGTTCCCAACAAACCAATCAGTGTGGCCACTGTGGCAATGGTAGAAAGGAATACCAGGTTTTTCTCCAGCATTGGCAATTCCAGCGCTGTGGCTTCTTCTACTTCTTTTTGTATAGCCAGTACTTTTTGCTCTGTAGCCAGCTCAGTATCAGTAATCATTTCTTTGTAGCGCTTAAGGCCAGCCTTCATTACATTGCCTACAGATCCCTTTTGTTTATCGCATTCTGCCAATGCAGCATCTACATTTTTATTGGCCAGATGGTATTGTACCTGGCGGATAAAATCTGCGTTATTTTTTGTACCTGTTGCTTTGGCTATACTCATAAACCTTTCTACAACAAAAGTGAGCATAGTAAGGAAAGTACCCAGCAGAATTGGTACAATGATACCACCCAGGTACATTTTGCTTAATGCAGATTTGGGTTCATGTCTTTCTGGCCAGAAACCACCATTTTCGGCACCTTTGCCAAAATTAGAGGGATCTCCCAAAATAAATCTCCAGATAATGTACCCGGCAATAATACATATTACAGGTGCCAGTAGAGAAATTAAATTACCAGACTTTTTTACTTGCACTGAAGTAGCCGGTTTTACAGTTGCAGTAGGTTTTGTTTCTGCCATAACATTCAAATTTTAGATAGTGAAAGTTTAAATACTAATTGATTAAATAAAATTGTTTTGTTTATACAATGCTAACAATAAAATAAATACCATTAAAAAAAAATAATAGTTAATTTATTTTGGGAGCACACAAGTTAATAAAATAATTGAAAGCTTGCATGAACACTGGATATTTTTTTTCGGCCATTTATTTTATTCTTCCAAGACAAAAATTTTTCTCCGGAGAGGAGGGTATAAAAATTTGGAGATTACGTTCTATTCGTAGCGCAATGCTACTATAGGATCTAGTTTGGAAGCCTGGTAGGCAGGATATAAGCCAGCCCCCAACCCTACAAAAGAACAAACAAAGATGGCAGTGATAACCCAACCCCAAGGAACTACAAAAGGAGTATGAAAGAATATTGCCACTACATTTCCCATAAGGATGCCTGCTACAATACCTGCAAAAGCACCCATCAGGCTTATTAAAAGTGATTCAAATAAAAATTGAGAGCGGATATCCCTGCGTGTTCCTCCCAGTGCCTTAGACAAGCCTATTTCTTTTGTGCGTTCATTTACAGCTACCAGCATAATATTCATTAAACCAATAGCAGAGCCAATGAGGGTTATAAACGCAATACCAATAGTACCTTTTTCCAGGAAGCCCAGATTAGTAAGCAATGAAGCTGCAATGCTGTCGCTTTTATCTATATAAAAATTATCCTCGTCCTTTACATCCAGTTTGCGTATGGGCCTGAAAGTACCTTTGGCTTCGCCTGTGGCCACATCCATTAGTTTAAGATCTGTTACCATTACGGCTACATTAAAAGAAGCATTTTGAGTGGCATACAATCTACGTATATTATTGTAGGGCGTTATTACCACTTTGCTGGTACTAAAAAAAGCACTGGATCCTTTGTCTTTTAATACTGCTATTACCCGGTAGGGAATGTGATCTACGTTCACCACAGCATCTATAGCTTTTGCGGTATTGTCGGGAAAAAGCCGGGTAGCTACTGCATTGCCAAGCATACATACATTGCGCCCTGCTTCTACTTCTGTAACTGTAAAATTTCTACCTTCTTCCATTTCATACCCATTTAAATCAAGGTAACTTTCGTCTCCTCCAAAAATATTTATTTCAGGATTTGTTTTTCGTTGATTAGTATTTACTACAATACCAGTGGCTCCCCTTATAGCAATGCCTACTTTGGCAGCAGGAAAATTAAAACGTTCTTTAAAAAGTCTTGCTTCTTCAAAACTGATAGGTATACCGGTAGTGGACTTTCTTTGGCGAAGAGCCGTTTTGGTAATATGTGTAGCAGTGCGGCCGCGGCCTCCACCACCAAACTGGCTATTTCTGTCTTTGAACCGAATGCTGAATGCATTGGCACCCATGGTGGAAAAACTGCTGGTAAGGCTGTTGCTGGCGGCTTTGATGGCCGTGATGATGAGGATCAATGCAAAAATGCCCAATGCCATTATTATTACAGTGATGGCTGTACGTAATTTATTTCCCCGTACATTTCTCCATGAAAGAGAAAGAGAATCTTTATAAGTCATTTTAGCATATTAACCGGTTAGCTATTTGAAAGAGGTTTATGGATTTAGGGTTTAGTCAATTTGAATTTTAATATCAAACAACTCAGATCTTTTGAAAAAATGTCATGAGTTCAAAATTTAAAATCTTCAAAATAACTTCTAAACCACTAAACTTTTCAACCTTTTTGGTTCTGGCTTTACCAGTTTAGAGCTTTATTAGTTTAGGCTATATCCCCAATATATAGAGCCAACTAATTTCTAAAGGTAAGCTCCCTGATAAAGTACCGAACGAAGAATGTATGAAAGGTAAAATATTAGTGATAAAGCCATTGAATTAAAAGTTCGGGATA
>JBKJSJ010000003.1:0-2684 GCA_046595965.1 Ferruginibacter sp. | reverse complement strand
TTTAATACAGCATCTCTTACTACACCTACACTGTTGGTATTGGTAATCATTATTGGCCCTTCTAAAAATCCCGACTCCGTTAGCCAGGTGGTACCGGTCATTTCTCCATTGCCATTTAGTGAATACCAGTTACCAAAGACAGGATTGTTATTTCGGCCTCTTGGTAAAATGGCCGTAACACCTGTGCGTACAGGGCCTTTGCCTCTTATGTTTTTTCCTGTGCCGGAAATAATGGTGCTATAACCAACTTCCACACCTTTAACATCGGTGATGGCATTATACTTTCCCGGGGTGCCATCAAAAGGAATTCCAATATCTCTTGCTCGGGGCTTTTGAGCATAGCTGAAGGAATGAATAAGGAGAATCAAAATAAATGCAATATTCTTTTTCATAATTCAGTTAATTATTTTTTTTCTTCGGTTGTTGTTGTGTGCTGCAATGAATACCACCACCGCTCCAGTTTTGCATGATGGCATCAATGAATACAATCTTTCTTCCGGGAAACTGTTGTTCAAATAGTTTGTGTACTTGTTCTTCTTTTTCTTTTGATGAACCTTGTGCTGTGTAGGTAGGTAACAATACTGTTCCGTTTGTTACTAAATAATTCATATAGCTTCCAGCAGGTACACGAAAGATACTATCGCCTGCTTTTGGTACTTCAGCCGGAACAAAACTTTTTAGTTCAACATCAAAGGTTACTTCACCCGAATCAATCGTTGTTCTTGCTTTTACTCTTTTTGTAATTAAATCGGGCAACGGAACTTTTATGATTGTAAATGGTTTTCCATCCTGATCTTTTGCATTTTTTAGAATGTTGTAGTTCTCATTCATGCGGTCGTAATTTATTTGATTGACTGGGTTAATATCTTTTTCTTTTTCTTCAACCCATGCAAGCATGATGGTATTGGCATTGGCAAAACGAACAAACTCATCTGTATGCCCGCCGGTACCACCACCATAATAGTTAGCAGTAATACGGCGAAAGAAATTTTGGGGGTCATCAGCTAAGCCTTTTTTTACCCAAATGATATTGCTGACACCCAACACTCGTTTGAATTCTGTTTCCATATATTCTTTTTTCATACCAGGGTTGCGTTGAAATACGGTCGCTTCACAAAGTATCAACGTACCTGCACCGTTTACTTCAATGGCGCCACCTTCATGTATCACATCTGTTTTTAAAATGGTCGCAGCTTCTGCAACAGCCATCAGGCTATCAACTGTTGCTGTTTTCATTCGAAATTCTTTGTGGAGATTCAGGTAATGATTCACACTGTCGTTATTGCCATTATATTTTACTTTTAAAAAACCTGGATAGCCATAAGCGTTCCAGGCAAAATCAGCCACAGCCAATTCGTCTTTTCCATTTACCAAAAAAGCAGCACCATGGTCACGTATCCAATAGCGTTCGCCGGGCATGATGTAAGTTTTATACATAGTGCTATCCACTCCCTGTGATGTGAGATAGGCTTTTGCCTTTTGCAGGAGTGTATCGTTATTAAAAGCAATTTTTACTGTAACATTTGGCGCCAGTGCTTTAATAATATTTGCAATAGCAGGATTGTAACCACGCAGACTGTCTTTTTCCCAGCCAAGCCATACGGCATCATGCGATTCCCACTCGGCGGGCATGTAAAAAGTTTCTGCGGCACGTTGATGTTTTTTTGTATTGCAGGCAAACAGGATGAGTGCGGCAATTGAGATGGAAAATAGTCTTTTCATTTCATTAGTTTTTCATTTTAATTAAATCCAACTTTCCCCTTAACTGACTCAAACAATTTTTTTGAATTATAACCTACTCCATTTTTAAAAACATACTGCACTTTCCGTATATCACTAATGTTCTTTGATGGGTCGCCATCTATAACCAGCAGGTCAGCATTTTTGCCTGTTTCGATAGTACCAATTGTTTTATCAAAACCTAAAGAAATGGCACCATTTAATGTTGCAATTTTTATAGCCTGCAAAGGGGTAAACCCATCTGCTTCTACTAGTAATTCTATTGCCCGCCAATTACCATAACCTGCAATTGTTCCTCCATTACCCGTTGGGTCGGTGCCAACTGAAAGTAAGCCACCCATTTCGTAAAATATTTTTTCCATTTTAGTAGCATTGGCGTAAGCTTTATCGTATACCGTTGCACCTTTGGCCGATTTGGTGGCTGTAAGTCTTTGTAAATAAAAATCCCTTGTATCTGGCGACATAGCATTGAGTGCTTCCTGATTTGGTTGCGGTTGGGTGGTGGTTGCTCCTTCAAACACAGCTAATGATGAAGTAATACTGACTTTTTTATCAATTAAAAACTGAATGAATTGTTTTACGCTGTCACTTTGAATATCCAGGTTGCTCAATGCATAATAAGCACTACCTGCGGCAGCCCGTTCATTTTCTTTTTTATCAAAAACAAAATCGGTACTGGCCATAAATCCATGTTCTAAATTATCAATGCCCAATGCAGCAGCTTCTTTGTAAGTAACGGCATCTATATGCCCGGTGATTTTTAATTTTCTTTTATGTGCTTCATCAATGGCTGCTTTCAATGTTGGTTTATCAACACCTATGTATGCCTTAAAAGAGGTAAAGCCCTGGCCGGCCCAATAGTTTACAAATGCGGCCGCTTCCTCGGGAGTTTTATTTTCTTTCATTTGCGGAAATATGGCTGACTTCCCTTCAATATATGGAGC
>JBKJSJ010000413.1:0-2836 GCA_046595965.1 Ferruginibacter sp. | reverse complement strand
TATGCAATTTCCCGATAAAAAAAATATAGCCATTGTGTGTAACAGCCTTGCAGGAGCTGGGAATGCAGTGCTGTTAGCCGATAAAATTACCAAGGGGTTATCAGAAAAAAATATTGAATACTACCTTTTTAAAGATCTATGGCCAAAATCTTTCAGCAGTTTTACGGATGTTTTTATTGTAGGTGGCGATGGTACGTTGAATTATTTTATCAACCTATATCCCGGCATAGAATTGCCATTGGTAATTTTTAATGGAGGCACAGGAAACGATTTTCATTTCATGCTCTACTTTAATAAATCATTTGAAGAGCAAATGCAGGTTTCATTAAACGAAAAACCCAAACCAATTGATATGGGCAAATGCAATGAGCATTATTTTATTAATGGAGTAGGAATTGGTTTTGAAGGAGAAGTTGCCAGGGTATTAAAAGGAAAGAAAAAGTGGCCGGGCAAAACTTCCTTTCTTATCTGCATATTGAAAAAAATATTTACTTACCGGTCACAAAAATATTTTATTTATTCAGAGGAGTGGAAGATAACAGGTAAAAAATTATTGGTTGATATAAGCAATGGTCGGCGTGCCGGCGGTGGATTTAATATTGCACCCCAGGCAAGAGCAGATGACGGCCTGTTTGATATTATTATTGCCGATGCGCTGAGTCCATTGCAGCGGCTGCGTTACCTTCCTGTTATAGAAAAAGGGAAACACCTGGGTTTATTTTTCATACATCATTTTTGCACAAAAAAAATTATTATCGAAAGTGATCTGCCAGTGCAGTATCATTTGGATGGAGAATATTTTGAAGCAAAAAAATTATCAATTCAAATGCTGCCCGCTGCATTAAATTTTAGATTTTAATTTTCAGGTTTAAAAAATTGCTGCCCCTGATCTCCTAAGTTGCTGTAAATAACAAAGCTGATGGCATTTAGCCATCAGCTTTACAAAAATAATTTAGCCTAATATTTTTGTACAATATTATAAAAGAGAGATGTAGAAGGTCCATCTACGCTTGCTTGCAGCATTTTTTCTTTTAAATCGGGTGAACTTAAAAATGCTTTTACTTTGCCCATATCTGTAACGGCAAAAACAATAGATACCATTTTGTTGTTATCCAGACTGTAACCAACGCCCCTGTCTATAAGACCGGCATCTATTCTTACCTGTTTGTGACTGTCGAATTCTTTTTTCCAGGCATCCCAGTCTTTTACTTTATGTGACATCATCAGCCGGGCATTTTGTTCAATGGGGTTATCATCATTCATTACCACATTCAGGTAGGTAAATGTGGGTATTCCAATTACGCCGCCCTGTTTCATCCGCTCTTTTAATTCGGCAGAGCCTGTTAATTCTTTTGCTTTATTTACATCTTCAATTTTTTGAATTATAACAATCATATTTGGATCATTCATCCCTCTGCCAATGATATTTTTAGACACTCCATGGAGATTGCGAACAGAATCATGTGATTCATACATTGGTTTCCATTTGTCAAAATTGGCCACCTTGTGCTGTACGATTAATACATTAGTTAATTTGGCTACAGCTTCAGGTTCTGCTGCTGTTACGTTAATAGTGGTATCGGTAGTGGTAACTTCTACTTTTTTATCTGTTCTCTCATTACAGGAAAACAGCAAAGTAGCCATACCAAGGGCAATAGTGATAGGAGCTGCAAATTTTAATTGCTCCATTTTTTTTAAATTTAAAGTTGATTAATAAAAAATTTAAATGATTACAGCCGATGAAAGGGGCCGCTGTATTTTTTCTTAAAAGTAAAATTTATATTGCGGTAATGCTAGCTAAACGCATTTTGTATTTTCAAACTGAGTAATAACCTGCATCCTTTAATAAATTTGTATCGCTGCTGGTAATGCTGCATTTTTAATTAAGCTTCTTATAATAGTCTCTTAAAAAAAGCAGTGTATCTTTCCTGCTAACAACACCTTTCTGCAGTATGATCATATTTTCAAACATACATATAACTATTGCAATACTCAGCGATGTACCCGCTATTACAGCGTTGCTAAACAGTGCTTACCGGGGAGAGTCTTCTACAAAAGGCTGGACGACCGAAGCTCACCTCATTGCTGGTAACACCCGTACCGATGAAAATAATCTGCAACAGATAATGCAACAGTCCGGCAGCATACTCATAAAATATACCAATGAGCAGCAGGATATTATTGGTTGTGTAAACCTGCAGCAGCATGCTAATAAAATTTACCTTGGTATGTTGAGTGTTTCACCACACCTGCAGGGTTTGGGTGTGGGTAAGCACCTTTTGCAGGCCGCCGAAGAATATGCACAGTATTTAAAATGTGGCAGTATTTACATGTCTGTAATTTCTTTGCGTACAGAGATTATACACTGGTACCAGCGGCATGGGTATAAAGATACAGGCGAAAGAAAACCATTTATTGAAGATGCATTAACCGGCAAACACCTGCAGCCATTAGCGTTTCTTATTTTGGAAAAGCAAATGAATTCCTGAAAATTTTATCATTACTACTCATCTTTATATTGCACTGGCTGTAAATATATTTACCGTATTTAATTATTATTATTAATATTGAATCCCAAAGCTTATAGTAAATGTTGTCTGCATTCAATTCTCAAAAATTCAGGTTCTGGTCTTTTATTTCTATGGTATTGTTAGTGTTTGTACATGGGTATAATTTAAATGAATCTTACCTGCAGCCCTGGACGCTGCCATATGAAACCTTTACTGCCACCGGCTTTGTAGAATACTGGCTGGCCAACGGCTTGTTGCGATTCCGTATTCCAATGTTGTTTATTATTTCGGGCTACCTGTTTGCCCTGGGCGATTATAAACCTTAT
>JBKJSJ010000247.1:0-6270 GCA_046595965.1 Ferruginibacter sp. | reverse complement strand
TTTGAAAAAGGAGTAGAACAATTATTCCTGAATGTAAAACAGAGCCTTACTTCCACCGCTATCATTACCAGTTCTGCCACTTTGTTACTGGGCCTTGCCTCAGCAGGCATCATGGGTATTGGCGGTTACATGATCATCAATGGAGAGCTCAGCTTTGGCGAATTTCTTTCCTTTACCTTATACCTTGGTTTTATGATTGCACCCATTGTGCAGATGAGCAATATTGGCAGCCAGCTCACCGAAGCTTTTGCCGGGCTGGACAGAACGCAGGAGATCATGAATATGGACCCGGAAAATGATGCGCAAACCCGTATCATCAACCTGCCGGTTTTAAAAGGCGATATCCGTTTTGAGCATGTTTCTTTTTCTTACGAAGAAGGCAAGGAGGTGGTTACAGATATTAGTTTTGATGCACCCGCCGGATCGGTTACGGCACTGGTGGGCAGTTCGGGCTCGGGCAAAACAACCATTGCAAGCCTGGCTGCCACTTTTATTACACCCGATAGCGGCACCATTACCATTGATGGTATCAACCTTAGTAAAGTAAAATTGAGTGAGTACCGCCAGCACCTGGGTGTAGTATTGCAGGACGATTTTTTATTTGAAGGAACCATCCGGGAAAATATATTATTTGCCCGGCCCGGTGCTTCTGCAGAAAGCCTGGCCAAAGCAGTAAGCTCCGCTTATGTAAATGAATTTACCGATCGTTTTGAAAAAGGCCTGGATACAGTGATTGGCGAAAGGGGCATCAAACTATCGGGCGGGCAGCGGCAACGGATTACCATTGCCCGGGCCATACTGGCCGATCCTAAAATCATCCTGCTGGATGAAGCCACTTCCAGCTTAGATACCGAAAGTGAATCCCTCATTCAGCAGAGCCTGAACGAACTGATGAAGGGCAGAACTACTTTTGTGATTGCGCACCGGCTAAGTACCATCCGCAAAGCCCACCAGATACTGGTTATAGAATCGGGCAAAATTGCCGAACGTGGCAACCACACCGAACTGATTGATAAAAAAGGCCGGTACTATGAACTGTTTACTTACCAGGCGAGAATATAAGCTGCTGTGGGAAGTGGGGGAGGGAAATATATGCCAGAGTACGTTACCGTGGGCTGAGAGGCAGGAGCGGCATTGGTTACAGCTTTACTAACGGCTTGGCCCAGTTACCTTTTTCAGTTGAAAAACTTTATTGGCCTTGGCCAAAGTACATATGCCGGCAGCTACCTTCGGCGGCATCAAGTGATGATTCGCCACCATTTCGCCAGGTTGGAAATTCTTTTCCATCCTGAATTTGCTTTTATTACACAAAGTATATTAACTTGGTAGACTCTTAATAACAAAAAAATAATCATGTCTACAACGCCACTACATTTTGAAACCCTGCAGATACATGCCGGGTATTCGCCGGAAGCTACTACGCATGCAGCACAGGTTCCAATTTATCAAACCAGTTCTTTTGTTTTCGAAAGTTCGGAACATGCCGCCAACCTGTTTGGACTAAAGCAGTTTGGAAATATTTACACCCGCATTATGAATCCAACAACCGATGTATTTGAAAAAAGGGTTGCTGCATTGGAAGGTGGTGTAGGTGCTGTTGCCACAGGGTCGGGTATGAGTGCCCAGTTTTTAGCACTGCATAATTTACTATTACCTGGCGACAATTTTGTAGCCTCCTCCTTTTTATATGGTGGCAGTTACAACCAGTTTAAAGTTTCGTTTAAGCGCATTGGTGTAGAAGCCCGTTTCGCAGACGGTGATAATGCCGCAAGCATTGCCTCCAAAATTGACGACAAAACCAAAGCCATTTTTTTAGAAACAATCGGCAACCCGGGTTTTAGCGTTCCCGATTTTGAAGCCATTGCAGCGGTTGCAAAAGAACACTACATTCCACTGGTGGTGGACAATACTTTTGGTGCTGCCGGTTACTTGTTCAGGCCATTCGACTATGGTGCCAACATTGTGGTAGAAGCTGCAACCAAATGGATTGGTGGTCATGGCAACAGCATTGGTGGCGTGGTAATAGACGGAGGAAATTACAACTGGGGCAATGGTAAATTTCCACAGTTTACGGAGCCGGACGAAGGATACCATGGCATGAAATTCTGGGAGATTTTTGGAGCTGGAAGCCCGTTTGGCAACATCGCCTATATCATCCGGCTACGGGTATCAGGCTTGCGCACATGGGGCCCTTCTTTAAGTCCGTTCAATTCATTTTTATTTTTGCAGGGGCTGGAAACCCTGTCGTTAAGGGTAGAACGTACGGTAGAGAATGCACTTGCCCTGGCTGAATGGTTGCAGGCACATCCGCAGGTTGAGTATGTAAATTATCCGGGACTGGAAACCAGTAAATACCATACACTGGCTAAAAAATATTTAAAGCGTGGCTTTGGTGGTGTGTTGTCTTTTAAAATAAAAGGTGGAAAAGCTATTGCCGATACTTTTGTAAATGAGTTGAAACTAATCAGCCATTTAGCCAATGTAGGCGATGCCAAAACACTCATTATACATCCGGCTACCACTACCCACGAACAATTGAGTGAGGCCGAACAAATTTCTGCCGGTGTTGGGCCCGGCCTATTGCGTATTTCATTGGGCATCGAACATATTGATGACATCAAGAATGATCTTCAAAATGCATTTGATCTGGCGAAGGTTTAAAAGCGATCGTAAAATAAAAGTCCCCTGCAATTGCGGGGGGCTTTTATTTTACGGCTAAGCCAATATTGAAGATATGGGGCATAAACAAAATTTATTTTGTGCAGGTTGCTAAAATCTCCGCTTAACAGCCCTCCTGCCGAAAAATTAACAAGGCCAATGCTAACTCCCGGATAATGGCTTTACAAAAAGAAAGTTACAAGAAAAAAGTCCTTGTTTTATTCAACCTGGTAGCTGTTGCTTTTACCTGCTGTTAGAATTTATAATTGTTCCTTTTTGAACTTTTTCTTATTGTCAACCAGCACAGCGATTGGAATGAAAAATAATCTCTCTAAAGCGACAACTTTATAGGTCGCTATTCAAGAATTGTTATCTCTATAAAGCCATTCATTTTCACGTTCAGCCCTGGAAGTTACAAAATTGATTCTCCTTTTTTCCCGGACTCTTGTGAGATATGCAAACATTCAATAACGATGTGGATGATTATATTTAACAATCCTGCTCAAAGTGACGAATGCCTCAAGGTATAATGGAATAAATGGTGGGTTTGTGCTGTGTGGCTCGTCCAAAGACAAGGCCACGTCAAGAGGAATATTTTTTTTGGTATAGTTCTATGCCGACCAAGGCAAAAGCTAATCCTTATATTATAGCCGATTAATAGTTAAAAAATACAACTAATTTTTAAACTGTAACTAATATTAATTATGTCATTTTTGGTATAATAACACTTATACCGGTTGCCCGGCAATGGATATGATTGCCATGAACATAAAGCTTACATTAATTGAAAATGGTTATCAGAATTTAAAAATTTCACCAGTCAATCTACTGTCAGTAAAAACCGATTGGATGAGTGAAGCTGGAATGACTGCGAATTTATCTGGATGCCAACACAGGAAATGTAAGGATATAATAGTTCTCGGCATTACCCTTGGGACATGGTTGCAACTTTAAGCCATTCTTGCATTACTCACGCCCTCTATAGGTCTTGATCTTTTTATTTTTTGTAACCTATTACTATTATTATAAATTATTGTAAATAAGCATTACATTTATTATTCACTTCTTGTCCCTTGAAGCATCGCCGTATGTTGCAATTTCATTTTATTTTAATCACTTAAAATTTACAAACGTGAAGCAATTAACATTTTTACCAGCAGTGGCCATGGCTGCTGTTTTCCTTTGTTCATCCTGTGGCGGTGACAAAGAAAAAACTACAGACACAACTGTAACAACCGACACTACTGTTACTTCCACGCCTGCTGCGCCGGAATCAACGGTGGTAACTGCACCTGAAACAGTAGTAACGGTGTGGCATAAGGTGGCAAACTTTGCCAAATGGAAACTGTCTTATGATGCCCATGACTCCATGCGGTTAGCCAACGGCATACACAATTATGTAATAGGCCGCAGTGTGGATGATACCAACCTCATACTGGTAGCCACCAAAGCAGACGATTTGGCAAAAGCAAAAGCATTTATGAAAGACCCCAGCCTTAAAGCAGCTATGCAAAAAGGCGGCGTAATAGGGCAGCCAGCAATAAACATCAATACGATGGCTTACCAGGATATGTCAACAAGCATGGCAGACCTGAGATCTATGACAATGTTTACCGTGAAAGACTGGGATGCATGGAAAACTGCTTTTGAAAGTAACCGGCAATTCAGATCAGACAATGGTCTCACCGACCGGGCTTATGGCCACAATGCAGATGACAACCATAAAGTAACCCTGGTAGTGGCCATAAATGACACTGCCAAAGCAGGTGCTTACTGGAGATCGGACATTATCAAACAAAAGAGGGCTGAATCTGGTGTTGTGGGAGAAGTAAAAAGGTATGTATACCGGGTAGTGCAAAAATATTAAACCAGGCTCCCTGGTTCATCAAAACTAAAAGCCACCCTTCAATGGGTGGCTTTTAGTTTACCTACTGTTTTTTGCGCACCGGTTACAACAAGGGAGTGATTATAAAGATGGATAAAGAACCCACCAGAGTTATTTTACAATTTGGTAATACAGAATTAAACTTCTCTTAATACAGGGCAATTACTTTCATCCCCTAAAAAAAACTATTATGAGAAAAATATTGCCCTTGCTACTTTTGGTGTTTGTACTTCAGGCATGTAAAAAACAAGATTTAAAACAGGACGATGCCGATAGCGAAAACTTACTAACTGCAAAAACAAATGGTTTATCCCGCTCACAGGAAGCTGCTTGATTTTCTTTACTTACATCTATTACTTTACCCGGAGCTGCGGGCATCGGGTGGCAGGAATGAAGGACAAGGCTTATAAAAACGGTTGACGTACGACCTTTCTACAGGCAATTGGTTAATCTCAAATTTACCGACACCGTCAAAATATATTTTTGCCGGTGATTTCTCATCTGCAGGTGCATCTGCGAGGATAGATATTTTATGACAACGTTACTCACTCGTGGTCGCACTCGTTCTTAGAGGACGAAAGTTTAATATGGCTTTAGTTACAGTAGATAATAAAAGCTCGTGCTGTCGGCAGATTAGTGATAATCCCCGTTGCAAATGCCACTGCTTGCAATTTCTTTTTCCGGTATGAAAGTGCATCTTCCGTCTCTCTGTAGCTGTTGGTCTTATCCTTTCGTAAGAGCCACCCTACAACTTTTTAACGCCGCCGTCCGGTGTCCCGAGAGCTATCGGTACCGACGGCTCAAAGTTAGGATGTAACGAATCTATTCTTCGTAAACATAGTAATGAAGCCTTCTCTTTGCTGGCCGAGCGCAGCTGCTGATAACCTGCCATGCCGGCCGGCAGGCAGCAGCCGGCGGCGCTCACGGGCTGCGGCTGCGGACTTGCGAATATTTTAAACAACAGCAACGATGGCAAAGCTTTCCTTACAGTTTCGCCCAGTTGACCTTTTTCACTTGAAAAACTTGATAGGCGTTGTCCAAAGTCCAGACGCCGCAGCTATCTTCGGCGGCAAAAAAGTTAAAAGGCATCTTCAGGTTTGCGGCAGAAAGCCGAGGCCACGGCAAGAGATTTTTATAAGGTATATAAAAGCAAGCCTAAACCATAATATCAGGCAAGTTAAAAATAGGAGTTAAAATAACTAAATACTTATTTAAGTAATTGCTTAAATAGTTACTTTTGCTCTATGAATAATATAACTTGTATAAGACCCTACGCAGACCAGGTACTGATAGGAGAATGCAAAAAGAAGCTGCAAAAAGCGGAAACATCTTTCAACAGGTTAAGCCAGGTGCTAAGCCTTGCAGGAAATGATGTGCGAATGAAAATGCTTTACCTTTTAGAGGAAGAAAACGAATTGTGTGTTTGTGACCTGGCAGATATTTTAGAAATGACCATCCCCGCCGTTTCGCAACATTTAAGAAAATTAAAAGATGGCAAGATTTTGCAGACACGTAGAAGCGGACAAACCATTTACTATTCTCTGAAGGAAGAACATTTGGAAATTATTAAACCATTGTTTGAGCACATAACAATTGTAAATCGTAAAAAGCAAAAGGCATGAAACAGGAAACAACCTCTAAAGCCGTTACAGGCGTAGGAATATTTGCTGCTATTGCAGCATCACTTTGTTGCATTACACCACTGTTGGCATTGTTTGCAGGTGCAA
>JBKJSJ010000178.1:0-5975 GCA_046595965.1 Ferruginibacter sp. | reverse complement strand
AGGGGTTCACTAAATTGAAGCAGGATTGTTCATTAAGGATTAAGAAAGAATAAAAGTAAATGACCTGCCTGTAAAATGCAAGTAAAAAATAAAATATTTTTAATTCGCCTTTTTTATTTTGAATTTACTTTGCTGCGCTTTGATTTTTTTTTCTTTTTTTCGGGGTACACTTTCTGAGCTTTCTCTATTAACTGCACAAACTCGTTCTGCAGGTAATTGGTTTTATCTGCAGAAGTACTTGCTGCATTCCAAATGGTAGCCCAGTTTGTTGCCGGAAAAAATTTTGACTGTTTTAATTTTAATCCAAACATTGTAACTGCAGTAGCAAATTTGAGCTCCACATTTATACTGTCAAAATTTTTAAAATTATTTTTTACCTGGTATAACATATTCCTTGTGACAGTATCATTGCACTTTTCGTAATTTACATTTAGCCATGCAATATCATCTGCCAGCAGCGTACCCATGGTAAGCAGGTTCTGGTCTGTAGGCATTAATTCAAATACGGCCAGGGTACTGTTTCCACTGCCAATTTCTCCTCCTTCCAGTTCGCTGCTCATATCTGCCAGGGCTTCTCTTTTATTATCAAAACCAATGAGCCTATATTGCTGCACCATGGCAGGATTAAAATGTATATTTAAAAAAACATCATTGGCAACTGCATAAATGGTTTGCGTTAATTCCTTTACCAGTACTTTTTCGGCTTCTTTAAAATCATCAATATAGGCATAATTGCCATTTCCTTTTTTTGCCAGGATTTGCAATTTTGAGTCTTTTAAATTTCCCATACCTACACCGAGGCAGGTAAGGTAAACACCCGTTTGTCGCATATTGGTTATTAATTCATCCATGGCTTTTTCAGATGTTTCGCCCACATTAAAGTCGCCATCGGTGGCCAGTATTACCCGGTTGTTTCCTTCTTTTATAAAGGTACTTTCTGCCAGTTTGTAAGCGGCCCGGATAGCAGACTCTCCTGGCGTATCGCCTGCTGCGGTAAGCTCTTCAATAGACTGAATAATTTTTTCTTTTTCACTTCCTGCTGTTGGTTGCATCCAGATGCCCACCGTGCCGCCATAAATAACAATAGACACTTTATCAATGGGGCGGAGATTTTTTACCAAAGCCTGAAAAGCTGCCTTTAACAATGGAAGCCTGTTGGGCATATCCATACTGCCAGATACATCTATGAGAAAAACAAAATTGCCGGGCGGCACTTTTTCCAGGTCTAATTTTTTAGCATTTACATTTACAAAAAGCAACTGTTGATGCTCATTCCAGGGGCAGGTAGTTAATTGTGAGCGTATTAAAAAAGTTTCTCCGGTGTCAGGTTCTTTATACTGCAGGTTAAAATAATTTATCATTTCCTCTACCCTCACTGCATCTGGAGGCACGGCACTTTTCATATTTAAAAAACGCCGCACATTGCTGTAAGAGGCTTTATTTACATTTAGTGAAAAACCGGTGTTGGGAAATTTTACAGCATTTACATACTCATTTTCTACCAACTGAAAATAAGTTTCGTCGCCTACAAACCAGCGGTATTGAGTTGTTTGCTTAAAATCTTTTGTTACCGAAATAAGTTTCTGTTTGTTTCGGGTAACAAAATCGGGCGAAGTTTTTAGAACAATACTTTGCCATTTATCTGTTTTTACCAGGAGACTTTGTGGTATATACCCTTCCAGGCTAAAGGTTAAAGAATCATACTCTTTGCTAATGTTGAACCCAAAACTTCCGTAACTGCCCGAATGAAAAATGACATGGGCTGAGAGTACAAAAATCTGAACGTTTTGGAGCGGGCGATTTTTTTCATCTTTTATTTCTCCCCGTAAATAGTACTGACCCCATGCAGGAACTGCAAATAAAATTACAATAGCGTATATGACAATTTTTCTCAAAGAATAACATTTAACTTAAAATAGTTATTGCTTATTATGAATGCTTAAAACATTATACAGCGCTGCTTAATCCTTACTCTGTTAACTGGTATATTTCTTTCAGGTTTCTTGCCAGTCCATCATAATCGAGGCCATAACCCAATAAAAATTTATCAGGCACATTAAAACCAAGGTAGTCTATGGTTATGGGATATTTTAATGCAGATGGTTTGTGCAGCAATGCAACTATTTTTAAGGAGGCGGGTCGCTGATCCCGTAACTGTGGCAAAAACTCGTTTAAAGTTTTACCGGTATCTACAATATCTTCCAGCACTACAACATGCCTGCCTTTAAGTTTTTCATCTAACCCAATGGAAGTAATTACATGGCCAGTACTAATGGTGCCTTTGTAAGAAGCAAGTTTTATAAAACAAATTTCAGGATCTACTGTAAGCTCTTTAAAAAGGTCGGAAGCAAACATAAAAGACCCGTTTAATATTGCAATGAACAAAGGATTTTTACCGGCATAATCCGTGTTGATCTCTGCACCCAATCTCTTTATCTGTTCATCTATCTGCTGTGCAGTTAAATAAGGAATAAACTTTTTATCTTTTACCTGAATTAAGGACATTGTTTTTATTTTGCTATTATTAATTGTTGACCTAACCGAAGTTCATTACTGCTAAGCTGGTTCCATTCTTTTATTTCATTTACAGAAACATTGTATTTTCTGGCAATGCCAAACAGTCCTTCTTTTGGTTGCACCTCGTGTGTTTTAGTGGTTGACAAACCCGCAGGTTTTACCACTTCCATTACCGGTCTTAGTTTTATTAGATCCCCAATTTTTACCCGGCTGTTTTCTGGCAATTGATTGTATTGTGCCAGCATGGCCAACTGCACAGCATTGTTCTGCGATACTTCATATAAAGTTTCGCTCTGCAATGAAGTATAAAAATCCCTGTTACCTTCCTTATGTTTTTTTTCCAGGTAAATCCATTGATCTTCTTTTACCAAACCATCTGTAAGCAGGTCGTTAAACTCAAGTAATTTTGCAAGGGCTATATCATTTTGGGTAGCTACAGCCAGTAGGGAAGTTCCTCTAAAAACCATTACTGCTTTTAGTTTATTAAAATATTGATTTGCCTTATTTCTTTTGCCGGAAAATAATTTTTGAAAAACATTGGTTTCTCTCTGTGGCTCCGAAACTGTAATAATTGTTTTGGGTGCAATCTTAGAATCCTGAACATTTAAATTATCCGGTTGGCCTGCAAGCAACTGATCTGTTACCAGGCTGTTGTACTGCTGTAAATTATATTTTTCGATATTGCTGATAAGTATTTGCGGATACTTTGGATTGGTGGCATAGCCTGCATTTTTAAGGCCATAAGCCCATCCCCTGTAATCGGTAGATTCCAGTTTAAATAAAGATGCATACCGGGGAGTGAAGAATAAATAATCGCTGTGATCTTTGTAGCTATCTGCTGCAGAATTGTATTTTCTAAAACACTCATTGGGGGCATCGTCGGTATGCTTTACACTTTCTCCGGTCCAGGTGCTTTTACATTTTATACCAAAATGATTGTTAGATTTTTTTACCAGCTCGCTATTCCCGTTTTCGGTTTCCAGTATTCCCTGAGCTAATATTATGGATGCAGGAACGCCGAGGCGTTTTTGTTCTGCTATAGCCGCATCTTTATAAGTGGCAATATATTCTTCCACCGACATTCTTTGTGCATAGCCAGTGCTTATTAAAAAACAAGCAATAATGGAAACAATTGTTTTCATCATTTGTATTAGATTTTCTTTATTAATAGTAACCCGTCTCTAACGGTGAGCAATACCTGCTCAACTCTTGTATCATTCATTACATGATCGTTAAAAGCCTGAATAGCTTTGGCATTTTTTCCTTTCACTTCTCCTTCCAGTACCTGGCCATGAAACAATACATTATCTGCAATAATCCATCCACCAGCTTTTAATTGATTCAAAGTTAATTCGTAATATTCAATATAGTTCACTTTATCAGCATCAATAAATACCAGGTCCCAGGTTTCGTTTAATGCCGGGATGATGGTAAGAGCATCGCCCACATGCAAATGAATTTTTTTTCCCTTGGATGATTCATTAAAATATTGCTGTGCTTTGCGGGCATCTTCTTCTCTTAATTCAATGGTATGCAAAGAGCCGTTTTCTACTAAACCTTCTACCATACATAACGCACTAAAGCCAGTAAAAGTGCCTATTTCAAGAATTTTTAGTGGCGCTATCATTTTGCTCAACATCTGCAACAACATACCCTGGGTATGGCTGCTGAGCATTTGTGCATGGGCATGCGAAGCGTTGGTTTCAGTGGCTATCTTTTGCAGTAATTCTGCAGGTGCTGTAGAATATTTTTGCGCATAAATTTCCGCTTTATCATATACCAGTTCCATTATGAAGTTGTGTGTGTGGTAGATTTTTTTGAAATGATTAACAAACCAAGGAAGGTAATAAGGCCATTTATGAGGATGAGCTCATTCCCTATTTTATATCCATTAAATATTGAATCTGAAATGCCTTGCATTGCCAACTGCAGATGCAACTTTTTTTCGTACCACTCAGGACTACTCAGCATATCAAGACCCAGGGCCAACATAGGAGCCACGATACAAACGGCCCATATAAGATTTTCTTTTAGTTTTCTTTTGGTTAAAATACCAAATGCAAACAAACCGAGTAATGGGCCATAAGTAATGCCTGCAAATTTTAATATGAAATCGATAATTAATTTATCGTTGATAAATTTAAAAATGAGTACGAGTAAAAAAAATAAAACAGCAAAACTAAAATGCACTTTCAGCCGGGTACGCTTTTTTGCTTTTTCATCTGCAGCACTTTTATTTAATCCCAGAATATCTATGCAGAAACAGGAAGTAAGAGATGTAATGGCACCATCTACACTGGGAAACAATGCCGAAATTAATGCAATGATAAACAGCACACCGATGGTGCCGCTAAACTGGTTGCTAAGTGCTATAGTGGGAAACAGATCGTCGGGGGCAGTAGTAATATTATTGGCCGTGGCAAACAAATAAAGAATACCCCCCAGGAATAAAAACAGGAAGTTTACTACCATGAGCACAGCCGTAAAAGTCATCATATTTTTTTGAGAATCTTTCAGGTTTTTTACGCTGATATTTTTCTGCATCATTTCCTGGTCGAGCCCCGTCATAGCAATGGCAATGAACATACCGCCAATAATATGCTTCATAAAATAAGAACCGGCTTTTACATCGGTATTAAAAATTTGTGTGTAGCCTTTATCAGACATAAGGTGAAGTGCTCCGGAAAAATCGGTGCCCAGTGCTTTTATAATTACTATGATGCAAACCACCAGGCCTACCAGCATGCCGGTTGTTTGCAAAGTATCGGTATAAATAATTGTTTTTACCCCTCCCTCAAAAGTGTATAAAAGAATCATGAGTAAAATTATAAGGGTAGTTACTACGAATGGAATGCCCAGTTTATCGAGGATAAAAATCTGCAGAATATTTATAACTAGGTAAAGCCGGGCAGTGGCGCCCACTGATCTTGATAAGATGAAAAACGAAGCACCCGCTTTATGTGCATTGATTCCAAATCTTTTTTCCAGGTAGGTATAAATACTGGTAAGGTTCATTCTATAAAACAAAGGCAACAAAACAAACGCAATGGTGATATACCCAAAAAGATAACCGATAACGATCTGGAAATAATAAAAATTCCCTGTGCCCACACCACCCGGTACACTCACAAAAGTTACGCCGCTGAGCGATGTTCCAATCATTCCAAAAGCTACCAGCATCCAGTTGCTCTTGCGGTTGCCAATAAAAAAAGATTCATTGTTAGAACCTTTTGATGTGAACCATGCCACTGCAAGCAAAACCAAAAAATACCCGATGACAAAAGAAAATAAAAGTGTAGGAGACATAGTTTGAATTTTAATTAAATCATTAATTCTTTTAATAATTTTTGAAGATAAACAAAAATGGTTTCCCTTTGTTGCTAAAATATTTTTATGTCAATACAGGCCATTGCAGTTTTTTGCGGAAGCAGAACAGGAAATAACCCACTGTTTGAAGA
>JBKJSJ010000168.1:0-2643 GCA_046595965.1 Ferruginibacter sp. | reverse complement strand
TCAACAGAACTAACAGCAGATGACTGGACCAATAACTAAGAATCGCTGATTTAATGCATTAATTAGATTTCGCTACTATTAATATGATGCCACCGATTTTTGGGTGGTTTTTTTTTGTAATAATGACAGTTATACCAAACAAAATTTCATTTTAAGCCAATGTGTGGTTGCTGAAATATCGGTTAGCTTTTGTGCGGTAGGGTTTGGTAAATGCCGACCTGTTCCAGATTATTTCGGCTTGTACCGAAGCATTTCGGTATAGAAAAGAATTAGGCTAATTTATAATTTAAGTCGGTATAATTTAGTGTGGCATTATAGTTGGCAATTAAACATTTACTAAAAAAATTTAATTATGAAAATAACCCTGCAAAGAGCCAGCGAAAGAGGCAGCGCAGACTTTGGCTGGCTAAAGCCTAATTTCTATTTTAGTTTTGGAAATTATCACAATCCCGAAAATATGCATTTTGGATTACTGCGGGTTTTGAATGATGATTTTATTGCTGGTGGGGGTGCATTTCCTACACACCCCCACGATAATATGGAGATAGTAACCATTCCGTTTAGTGGTGCATTAAAACATAAAGACAGTACGGGCGGCCAGGGAGTAATAAAAGCGGGTGATGTACAGATAATGAGTGCTGGTACAGGTGTGCAACACTCCGAAGCCAACGAATCTGCCACCGATCCAGTTACGCTTTTCCAGGTTTGGGTTTTTCCTAAACAAAGAAATATTGCACCAAAATACGACCAACGAACTTTTGATGTACTGCAAAGAATAAACAAATGGCAATACATTGTTTCTCCCCAGGAAAAAGACGACGGATTATGGATAAATCAGGATGCCCGGTTTGCTATGACCAAACTGGAAACCGGCAAAAGTCTTCATTATGAAAATGCTTTTAAAGGAAACGGAGTGTTCCTGGTGGTTATTAATGGTACCGTAAAACTGGAAGAAAACCTATTGGGCAAAAGAGATGCAGTGGGCATTGAAGGCACAGAAGGATTTACAATTACAGCAAGTGAAGATGCGGAGGTACTTGCGATAGAAGTGCCGATGAGATGAGGAGTCATTAGCTAATAGTCAATCATGAATGGTGAAATGATAGAGTGTCTGCCGGCCTGATAAGACTTGCAGTTGAAAAAAAATTGGTTTAAATTGTAATTTAATTTTTATTGCATTTATTTCTTGCGCAACCTTTTGTAGTTTTTATACGTTATAACATCCTTAGCAGGAGAATAATATCTTCTATTTCCGTTTTCCCTTTGCAAATACACTCTTACATCCATTGAGCAGCCGTCATTTATCACATCATAAAAAAAATTTAGGTTATGAAAAAAATTATCCTTTCAAAAGTAATTTTGCTTACAACATTCCTCTTCCTTTTTGGTACGAGTACAATGGCTTCCCTTTACCCTTTTACTGGTACATATTCCGGTACTCAGGAATTCCCGGTAAATGCCTCTGCCGGAACAGGAACAATATCGGGAGTCTATAATGATGTAAACAATACCATTTATTTTTCTCTCAACTTTAGTGGATTGTCTGCTAATACAATAGCAGGACACTTTCATGCAGCAGCAATGCCAGGTGCCAATGCCGGTGTTATTTATGGATATACAGGTTTCCCAACAGGTGTTACAGCAGGCGTTTTTACGAGTTCATTTATTATTACTGAACCACAGGAGGTACAGCTTAAAGCTGGTTTATGGTATTCTAATATTCATACCACTGCATTGCCAGGTGGAGAAATAAGATCACAAATAAATTTAGGGGCAGCTTCGACCAGTCTCTATACTTTTAATAATACTTACAGTGGCGCACAGGAAAACCCTGCAAATGCTTCTGCTGCTACAGGAACAATAACTGGTGTGTTTAACCCTGTAACCAATGTCATTCTTTTCAGGGTTAATTTTAGCGGACTTTCCGCTCTAACTTCTGCAGGCCATTTTCATGCGCCGGCTTTGGCTGGTGTAAACGCAGGTGTGATTTATGGATATACTGGTTTTCCTACCGGGGTAACGGCAGGTACTTATTCTGGCACTAACACTATTACAGAAACGCAGGAAACACAACTACTGGGCGGCTTATGGTATTCTAATATTCATACCAGTGCATTTCCTGGTGGTGAAATAAGGGCACAAATTGCATTGCAGTTGGCAGCTACCATTGCCTGCCCTGCTAATATTGTAGCTTCTAATAATGCAGGTCTTTGCTCAGCATCAGTAACATTTGCCGCAATTGCAACAGGTGTGCCCGCTCCTACGGTTGTTTATAGCGTAAACAATACAACTATCTATTCGCCTTATATTTTCCCGGTAGGCACCACTACCGTAAATGCCGTTGCTACAAATTCTACCGGTACTGCCTCCTGCACATTCACTGTTAGGGTAAATGATGCAGAGGCACCGGTAATTACTAATATGTATGCAAGCCCCAACGAACTTTGGCCTCCCAATAACAAAATGCGGGATGTAGAAGTAGCTTATAGCAGCTCAGACAATTGCCCCGGTATGGTGGTTACCTGTGTTTTATCTGTAAGCAGCAATGAAGCAGGTGGCAGTGATGATTATACCATCATAGATGCACATCATGTTAAGCTGCGGGCACAAAGAGAAGGTTCGGGTAGTGGAAGAATTTATACT
>JBKJSJ010000095.1:0-9695 GCA_046595965.1 Ferruginibacter sp. | reverse complement strand
ATAACAGCAACACAGTCGATGCATAAAAAATAAAATAATAATAAAGCCGGGCCAGCCTGACAATTCCTGGCCCCGACTGCCCCAGTCGAATGATCTTTATTTTGGGATGAATTGTATTAAAACGGCTCAAAGATTTATACCTGCCTGCTGTTGTAAGGATTGTAATATGCTGTGACAAATTTTCCTTCTCCAGCAAGCGGATAAAATTCTGAATAGGTGGATACATTTCTACCGGGCTAAAATGTATGATTACAATTTTATGCAAGTAATTTTTTTATTTCCACTAAAGCCTGTAGCGACCTTGCTTTATAGGAATACCCCGATTGTAAAGAACGGTTACGGGCATTCAATCTTATTGTATCTGCACTAGATTTATCCATGCACAGTAGCTGGTTTATTTGTCTCACACAATCTTCTGGATCTTTGTAAATTAAAAGCTCTTTATCCGGTGTAAAATAATGCTGATGATCTACGGTGGCAGGCGCTAACTGTATAGCACCTACGCCACCCAGTTCAAAGGTTCGCATATTATGTGTATCCGGGTTATGCGGTCGCATCAGGTTCAGTTGCACCCGGTAACGCCTCAATACTTTCCAGCAGGCATCGGCATAAACTGCTGCATATATTTTTACAGAAGGATGCTGCACAAATTTTTTCCAGTTATTACCATAAAGATCAAGCGGCACTCCCTGCTCTGCCAACTGCTGCAAAAAGGCCCCCCTGTATGTATCCGGGTTGCCTAAGAAACAAACCCGTAAAATTTCCTTTTCCCTGCAACAGGTTTCATACAATTCATCATCAATATTATATCCAAACGGAAGAATGGAAACAGGCATTGTAAATGTATGTTCTATTTGTTTTTTTACGGCACTATTGTAAGTAAGATGCAGATCATAGAGGCCAACTGATTCAGTAACATTTTTATTTCCACTACCCTTTCCCGAAAATATAAAGGGACTGTCGCCATTAAAATTTACCAGCTTCACTCCCATTGCCTTTACCTTTTCCAGGGATTCAGCAAAGAGTTCCATGCCTTTAAAAACCCATACCACTTCGGGCTTAAAGCTATTGACTGCTTGCAGAAACTGCCCGTTAATCTTTTTATTTATTCCCGATAAGCCGGCACGAAAAATAAGTTTGTTTAAAATGCCCGCCTGGTAATAATCGTAAAAATAACTCTGCGCCGGAAAATGAAAAACTTCCACCCCGGCTTCCCGCAGGTATTTTACATAGAAATTTTCTATAGCATAAATTCTATCAGAACCAACGATCATTAATTTCAAAGGGAATGAAAAATAAGAAATGAAAAAAAAGAAATAAGTAGGCCCTGCGCAAAAAACCCAGCTAACCTATACAATATCAAATAAGCGAATTGAACTGCATTAAATATTTATACTATTGTTAAAATCATTGCTTTTGCCTCCACTGCCGGGCAGCGTAACTGCACCGCCGCTGCTTTTTGACCTTTGAAAAAATATGCTTCGCATTTTTTCAATTCCGACTTCGTCGCAACCGGACAAAAAGAGGCGGCTTATGCAGTTACTGGTGAAAAAGCGGAGTATGTGATGCAAGCATTTTGCAGATATAATGGTAATTCCATGCATTTGCATTTATTAAAAGCATACTAAAATATAAGCTACCACTATTTTTCTCAGTTATTGGGCAAGCCCTATTTACTCTTTTTTTTATTGTTAAGTAAAAGGTACCGGGCAGTTTCAAACCATGCTTCGGTAAGTGTAGCCATGTGATTTTTTATGCTGTCAGTTTGTGGATTGATGAGTACGTGTTCATTGTTTATTACCGATACAAATTCCCTTGCACCGGTACTAAGATTTCTTCCATAATAATATTGGTTGCTTACGAGCCCTATAAAACGGGTATCGGGATCTGCAATAAATGCATAACGTTCTGTATTATCTCTACTATCAAAAAGATTGCGCCCAAAAGTGGTGTTGGTATAAGATTGCCGGGCAAGGAAAGCGGCTGAAGGAAGAATATCTAACTGCGAGCATACATTGGAAATTCTTTGTGGCTGCAGCCTTGCAGGTGCATAAAATAACAAAGGCACATGTTCTGCAGCCAAACCCTGTTTGGTAAAGCTTTGTGGAAACAGAGTACCTGCCGGCCCCCGCAATCCATGATCGCCCACAAAAATAAAAATGGTATTGCTAAAATATTTTTCTTTGGATGCGGCTTCAAAAAATTTTTTGAAACAGAAATCAGTATAGCGGAAAGCATTTAATTCATCATTGCCTGAAAAGCCATATTTACTTAAAGTATCTGCAGGATATTTTAAGAGTTTAAACTCCGGAAGATCTTCGGAAGGTATGGTATATGGCCTGTGATTGCCGGCGGTTTGTATCACAGAAAAAAAAGGTTTTGTTTCCTTTGCCATTTCTTTGTTGGCAGCAAGGAAAAGATCTTTGTCGCTGATGCCCCAAACATCTACTGTGCCGGCATCAAAATTATCTTCTTCAAAAATTTTTAATCCTTCAATGTTGTTGGTTAATACGCCCCTTATATTGGCCCATGTAGTGCTGCCACCAAGAAAATAAAATTTATCGTGTTGCTTAAAATCGTTGAGAATGCTGTGTTGGTTTACAGCAGCAGGGTTTCGGCTGGCAGTTTTAGGGCTTTCCACATCGGGAATGCCTGTAAGTGTGGCCCATACTCCTCTTGCAGTACCAAATGCAGGCGTAAAACATCTGTCAAATAAAACGCCCTTGCTGCAAAGACTATTAAAAAATGGCGTTGTGTTTAGTTGGTTTCCATACATAGAACTTTTGTGTGCACTAAAACTTTCGCAGATAACCAGCACAATATTTGGTTTAAGTGCAGGGCTGTCTTTAAACTGGTATGACCGTGTAAAATTATATGGCTCCATGCGGGGCTCTTTTACCTGCAGGTATGTTGCCATTACGGGATAACTTTCTTTTACTTTTTTTGCATCGTAAGAAGAATTTTTAAATTTAAGAGAACTAACAAAACTTTGAAAAGGATTGAGTGCTGCATTTCCTTTAAAATCATCGCCCAAAGAAAAAGCATCACTCCATCTTAGCGGGTACTGACCCACACGGCCAAAAATTAAAACAGCCATTAATATTATGGCAACAATAAAGAACCATTTTTTATTCTTTTTGGATACATTAACGTTATTATCAATTAAAGCAGTGAGTAATTTTCCAATTATCCATGCATACAATCCCACTAAAACTATTATGAGAAGCGTAATAGAAAAAAGCGGATAAGTTTGAGACATCATACCAAATGAAATTTTGGCATCGGGCAAAAAATTAAACACAGAAGCACTAAGCCTTTGCTGCAGGTAATCGTAATGGTAAAAATCTGCTACATAAAGCAACAGAAATAGTAAGAAAATACTACTTTGAAATATGACCCAGAACTTTTTTGCTCTTTCGTTTTTAAATGGATTGAGCCAGGAAAAAAAAGAAAGTAAAAGCATGCTTAAACCAATAACTGCCAATACTCTTGCATCGTACCGCAGCCCTAGTAAAAATGCAGAACCTGTGATGGGCCTGCCAGGCAAACTGTAGTAATAGAAAAAAAATAGGCGGTATAAAAACATTAACACAAGTAGCAAAAACGAAGATATAATTATCCATTGCAGCAACTTGGGAATGCGGTTAAATAATGACATTCAGAATAATTTAAAAGAGCAACAAAGTTAGTTTAATTAATTTTGACTATATTTTGTGTATATGCATCAATTGCTTGAACTGGATAAACAACTATTTACAATTATTAATTCAAAATGGCACAGCAATTTTCTGGATGCCACGCTTCCATTATCAAGACACGCCATGATATGGGCTCCATTTTATCTGTTCATGATTCTTTTTGCATTAATTAATTTTAAAAAAACAGGGATATGGTGGGTATTGTTTGCTGCCGGCACTGTAACACTTACCAATTTTATAAGCAGTGATCTTATAAAAGAAAATATTTTTCGGTTAAGACCCTGCAACGATGCGGATATGACTTCAGGTCTTAGATTTTTGCTCAGCTACCGGCCACAGAGTTCAAGTTTTACCTCCTCTCATGCGGCCAATCATTTTGGATTGGCGGCTTTTTTCTTTTTTACGCTTAACGCTAAAATTGGTAAATGGGCATGGCTGTTTTTTGCCTGGGCAACAATAGTAAGTTATGCTCAGGTTTATGTTGGTGTGCATTATCCACTGGATGTAATCTGTGGCGGGCTGGTTGGTTTTCTTTTCGGATATTTGTCTGCCCGTTCATTTAATAAAAATTATTCGCTGGTTTAAATAATAATACATGATGGAAGTTTTAATATTACTTTTCCTGATATTTTTGAATGCTCTTTTTGTGATGACAGAAATGGCACTTGTAAGTGTGAGAAAAGGAAAACTGGAAGCCCTTAAAAATAAAGGCAGCGTAAAAGCAGCTATTGCATTAAGGCTTTCGGAAAGACCCGAAAAATTTTTACCTACTGTTCAGATCGGCATTACACTCATCTCTATTCTTACAGGTTTGTATAGTGGCGAAAAGTTTAGTAAAGATCTATTGCCCAGCATAGAAAAAATTGATTATTTACAACCTTATGCTCAAACAGTTTCTACTACTATTGTTGTGGTGATTGTAACTTTTTTATCCATCATATTTGGAGAGTTAATACCCAAAAGAATTGCCCTTTTAAGAGCTCCGCAAATTTCGTTATTTGTAGCAGGCCCAATGAATTTTTTATCAAAGATGGCTTATCCGGTTGTAGGGTTATTGAATTTTATTTCTAATCTTCTCTTTAAAATATTTAAAATAAAACCAAGGGCCGACAGTGCAGTTACAGAAGAAGAAATAAAGGCCATGATATCGGAGGGGAGTGAATTTGGATCAATAGAGGAAGATGAAAAAGATATAATAGAAAGAGTTTTTCACCTGGGCGACAGAAGCATTACTTCACTTATGACTCACCGCACAGATATTATTTGGTTTAATGTAAACGATACGGTAGATGATATAAGAAAAAAAGAAGACGAACTTGCCTTTAGTACTTACCCGGTATGCCAGGAAAATGTGGACGACATTAAAGGATTGATTTCTATTAAAGATCTGTTTAAAGCAGACCCCAACACCACTTTACGAAAACTGGCAAGGCCTGCCCTGTTTGTGCCCGAAAACAATAAGGCATACCAGTTACTTGAAAAATTTAAATCAACAAAAATTCATACCTGCTTTATTGTAAATGAATATGGAACGCTGGAAGGAATGATAACGCTTAATGATATTCTGGAAGCAATTGTAGGAGATGTGCCGCAGCGGGGACAAGAGGAATATGAAATTGTGAAAAGAGAAGACGGAAGTTACCTGGTGGATGCGCAGATACATTTTTATAATTTCCTCAGTTATTTTGAACGCACCGATTGGATGAACCAGGAGGAACAGGATTTTGATACCGTAGCTGGTTTCGTATTGCATGAGCTGGAACATATTCCCGGCACGGGTGAAACATTTGAATGGCGTGATTTTAAATTTGAAATTATAGATATGGATGGCCAGCGGATTGATAAAATTCTGGTAAATATATCGGAAGATTTAAAAATAGAACTGGAAGAGAATTAAAAGTCAATAAAAACCTTATCGTTTGGATTATTTAGTTTGGTACTTTTTCTAATACCTCCTACAGTTATGTGCATTAACCCCAATTGTTCTTTTTGGTATTCGTATAATAAATTATTTATTATAGAAATATTTTTTATCTGTGCAATATTTTCTGCTTCATAATAACTCGTTATTCCTTCTTCTTCCTGTTCATACCCCAGATATTTTAAGATTGCCGGTTTGCCGTCTGTAGCAATTTTTAAATGTTTCTGCACATATTCGTTTATAAGTTTATCTATTGCAGATCTGTTTGTTGGGTTTATAAGATCAACAGAAGTCTTGTAGGTATTGCGTAATACTTTTTCAAAATCATCTGTAAAAAGTTTACAACTTACTTCCAGTGTTTTTTCTTTGGCATTGTGTTCTATTGAAGTTACACTTACATAGATAGGGTGCATTGCAGTACTATTAAATAAAAAACAGATACCTGTTGTAAAAAACCATTTATATAAAATACTTGCCATTGAGCACTGAAATAAGTGTTTACAATTATAATTAAAGATATTTGAATGCAAACATAACTAAAACGGTTTAAGGGAATTGGCAATAGTAATGATTTTGCATTTTATTTTGATTTAGGATGGAAACATATTATAAGTAAAGATGCCCATGATCATCCCTTATTTATTATTATTGGTCATTCGATTATTTTGGAACTCAGTACTTTTAATATTATTCAATTCAGTAATAAATGGGCTTGATTTTTAATACCTCTTGCAATTTTAAATACTTCCATTGTAAATTTTTTCAGAAAAGTTTTCATTCTTATTCTTTTTGGTTGCAAAATTTTCTGGCATTGGTATTCGGGGTCTTTAATGGATTATGTTTTGCTTATAGCATAAGGCTTGTGCTTGCAGAAAGTCAAACCAATAAAAAAGCTCTTTTTACCTTTATCCTGAATTTAGAAGTTGGAAAGGCACTTGTAGTAGTCATCACTTTATTACTCATTTACCTGTTTGCAATTAAATTTTCACTTAGCCGTAAATGGGCGGTTTGGTCCATTTCATCCATAGCATTTTTTTGTTCGGTGTATTTATGCATTCAGCATTTGCGATTTTAAATCACTATGCTAAAGTTTATAAATTAAAAAAAGGTACAAGTTTTCTCAAATAAAATAAAAAAGATGAAACAATTATTTTCTTTAATTTTTGTTCTGGTATTTATCTTCAACAGCTTTGCCCAGGATATTAAAAATAACCCTGGCAGCAATCATGGTAACAGGTTTGAACAATTAGGAACCATATTGCCCACAGCAAATGAATACAGAACCGCAAGTGGAGCTCCTGGGGCTAAATACTGGCAGCAGCGCTGCGATTATGACATTGTATGCGAACTGGATGAGCCTAAGAGAAAATTAATAGGAAAAGAAACCCTTAATTTTTTTAATAACTCACCAGATATTTTAACTTATTTATGGTTGCAGTTAGATGAGAACCAGCATAGCTCTATAAATAATTCCGGCTTTCAGACAAGCAATGAAATGTCAAATAATTTATCCGAAACTGATTTGGAAAGATTAAGTGGCATTAGAGATCGGGAATATGGACACAATATAACCAAGGTTACCAATGCGATGGGACTGGCGCTTAAATATTCAATCAATAAAACGATGATGCGTATTGAGCTGCCACAATCTCTAAAGCCAGGTAAGCAATTTGTATTTAAGGTAGAATGGAATTATAATATAAGCAACCGGATGAAATATGGAGGCCGTGGAGGGTATGAATATTTTCCGGAAGATGGTAATGATATTTATACAATGACACAATGGTTTCCCCGGCTTTGTGTGTATAGTGATTTCCAGGGATGGCAAAACCACCAGTTTGCAGGTTCAGGTGAGTTTGCTCTAATATTTGGCAACTATAAAGTAGCAATGACTGTACCAGCTGATCATATTGTAATGGCAACAGGACAAGGTCAAAACTATTCACAGGTACTAACTCCAAAAGAAATGACCCGATGGCAAAAAGTACAAACAACTAAAGAAATAATAGAGATAGTAACTAAAGAGGAAGCGATAACAAAAGAAAAACAAAAATCAAAAGAAAAGAAAACCTGGCTATTTAAGGCAGATATGGTAAGGGATTTTGCCTGGGGAAGTAGCAGAAAGTTTGTGTGGGATGCTTTGCCCGTAATAGTAGAAGGTAAAAAAGTAATATGTATGAGTGCTTATGGAAAAGAGGCTTATAATCTTTATAGAAAATATAGTACCAAAGCAGTAGCACATACCATTAAATCATATTCAAAGTTTACAATACCGTATCCTTACCCTGTAGCACAAAGTATAGAAGCCGCTAATGGTATGGAATACCCAATGATTTGCTTCAACTTTGGCCGATGCGAAAAAGATGGAACTTATAGTGAAGGCACAAAAAACGGAATGCTTGGTGTAGTGATCCATGAAGTGGGCCATAACTTTTTTCCAATGATCATCAATAGCGACGAACGTCAATGGACCTGGATGGATGAAGGATTGAACTCTTTTGTAGAATATCTTACAGAAGAATTGTGGGATAATAAATTCCCGGTAAGTAAAGGACCAGCATATAAGATCGTAGATTATATGAGGCTTCCAAAAGATCAATTGGAACCTATAATGACTAATAGTGAAAACATCATAATGTTTGGACCGAATGCATATAGCAAACCTTCAACCGGCTTAAATATTCTCAGAGAAACAATTATGGGTAGAGAGCTATTTGATTATGCATTTAAAGAGTATGCCCGGCGTTGGGCTTTTAAACATCCTACCCCAGCAGACTTATTTCGTACAATGGAAGATGCCAGCGCAGAAGATTTGGACTGGTTTTGGCGAGGTTGGTTTTATGGTACAGAGCCATGTGATATTTCTCTGGATACAGTTAAATGGGCTACTCTGAATCTTGAATCCTCTTCCAATAGGAATTCCGGTTCAACGATTTCGCAACCGGTAGCCAAACCAATTGTGAATATTTTTGAAGACATTTCTAAGATTAGAAACAGAGCAGATAAAAAAATAAGCTTTGAAACAGATGCTGATACCAGTTTGAGAGATTTTTACTGGAAATATGATCGTGGCCTGGTTAAGGTAGATAATTCTCCTTTTACTATAATTATGCCGAACAACACAGATACTTTTACGAAGGCTGATAAAAAACTTTTAGCAGGTAATAAAATTATGTATGAATTAACTTTTAGCAATAAAGGGGGCTTAGTTATGCCTATAATAATTGAATGGGCATATAAGGATGGTACTAAGGAAATAAACCGGATTGATGTGCAGGTATGGAGAAAAAATGAAAATAAAGTGATTAAAACTTTTATCAAAGACAAAGAGGTAGTATCTATTAAAATAGATCCAATGAAAGAAACTGCTGATATTAATGAGAAAAACAATACCTGGAATATAGATTCAGAACCTTCTAAATTTCAGTTATTTAAAGCAAAAGCAGGAGCTGCAAGAGGCAATGGTGGCGGAAACGGGAACCCTATGCAAAAAGAGATAAAATAAGATTTAAACCACAGTTATTAAAAAGGTTGAATTTTTTAATTCAACCTTTTTAATAAAAATAATTTGGAATATTGAAAAGTTTATATAGTTTTACGTCCTGAATCACAATTATGGCTGTTACCTCTCAGCTATGATCGCAAAGCGATCCACATATCCCCCCAATATATCTATCTCATTAAAATTGCATCGAATTATTATGTAATTTTTTCGTGTACCATTTCCATAATATCCGTTTATTGTTTATTTATTGCTTAATCACTCAAACCACGTTATTATGAAAAAAATTACACTTTTTTTTGGTATGCTTGTCATAACCTCAATTGCAATTTCACAAACAACTCAACCCTGTCCTACATTTTTTAAAAGAAGCAATGGTGCTGGAGGTGGATGTCCTTTTGGCAAATTAACCTTAGTCTATGCCACTTGCCCTACCTTGGCTTTACCGATAGATTCCGTATATCAGAGTGGAGTGAAAATCAATACAAGCTTTGATGCAGGAATAATTGATTGTAGTGGGTCACAGTACCAGATTACTTATTGTATTTCCGCTAATATTGCGCCCACGGGTTTT
>JBKJSJ010000016.1:0-6236 GCA_046595965.1 Ferruginibacter sp. | reverse complement strand
AGCCCTTTGGGAAATATAGTACTGAATCCACTCGTTATCACACTATCGCCTTTAGCTACTTTAGTGCTTTTAGGAATACCGGTAAGGGTTACCAGGTTTGGATATTTTCCATCCCAGTTAAGCGTACCCGTCTCCCCGGTTTTTAATAATTTTCCACTGATACGGCTGTCTTTATTGAGCAGACTCATTACTACAGCAAATTCTCCGCTTATATCTGTTATTACACCCACTGCTGAGTTGTTAGGATCTACTATGCCCATACCTATTCTCATTTGGGCAACGTTTGCACTTTGCAACATTATAAAATTACTCTGGCTGGTAACTGAATTGGCCACCACTTTTGCACTTAAGTAATTAAATTTTCGGTATTGTAGAATGGAGTCTATGCGAATGCTGTCTATTACCAGCCTGCTGCCACTGTCGGGTATATTAAAATTGGAAGCCAGTTTATTGTACAACTGCTCATTGGCTTTTACCAAAGAATCGTTTGTTTTCTTAAGCCGGAAATAGTATTCAATTTTATTGTACTCTGCATTTACCTTACCGGTTATTTTATTAGCACTGTTTGCAAACATGGCCTGGTGGTAACGGCTGTATTGTACAATTAAGAAAATGCAAAATACCTGTAGTATAAAAAACAGGAGGAAGTTAAAATAACGGCGGAGGAAAAGAAAGATATTACGCACCGGGGAAAAAATATTTAATAATGTCGAATAGGCAATATCAAATAGTCAATATCCAATATCTTTCCAAAATTGAAATATATATATTCGGTATTCACCATTAATTTTATCTCATAACAAATGGAAACCTGTCGTAATTTTTTAATGCAATTCCGGTACCTCTTACCACACTCTTGAGCGGATCGTCTGCCACATGCACGGGCAATTTTATTTTTGCTGCCAGTCTTTTATCCAGGCCACGAAGCAATGCTCCGCCTCCTGTAATGTAAATACCCCTGCGGTAAATATCGGCTGCCAGTTCGGGTGGCGTGGTTTCCAGAGCTTTTAAAATAGCTTCTTCAATTTTAAAAATACTTTTGTCCAGTGCTTCTGCAATTTCCTGGTAGCTTACCATTACCTGTTTAGGAATACCTGTTACCAGGTCACGGCCATTTACAGGAATATCATCTGGGGGATTGTCTAAATCTTTTATAGCGGCCCCAACCTGAATTTTTATCTGCTCTGCGGTACGTTCTCCAATTAATAAACTGTGATACCTGCGCAATGCTTCCATAATATCTGCCGTAAATTCATCGCCGGCAATACGGATACTTTGATCGCAAACAATACCTGCCAATGCAATTACGGTAATTCCGGTAGTACCACCCCCGATATCAATAATCATATTGCCTACGGGTTCTTCTACATCTATACCTATACCCAAAGCTGCTGCCATGGGCTCGTGAATGAGGTAAACTTCTTTGGCACCCGCCTGCTCGGCACTATCTCTTACGGCACGTTTTTCTACTTCGGTAATGCTGCTCGGTATGCATATCATCATTCTCCAGCTTGGAGCAAATAATGGTTTTTTAGGATACACTAATTTTATCAATTCTCTTATCATGAGCTCAGCGGCGTTGAAATCGGCTATTACACCATCTCTTAGCGGGCGAACGGTACGGATGCTTTCGTGGGTTTTTTCATGCATCATCAATGCTTTTTTACCCACGGCAAGTAAGTTCTTTGGATTGTTTCTATCTAACGCTACAATAGAGGGTTCATTTACTACCACTTCGTCGTTGTGAATAATGAGCGTGTTGGCCGTTCCCAGGTCTATTGCAATTTCTTGTGTGAAAAAATTAAAAATTCCCATGTTATTTTATGTGAAAACTTATATGTGTGTGATTAAGGGCAAAGTTGATGTAAAATATTGGATTTAACAACGTGAATAAATTAATTTCCAAAACATTTACTTGTTTACGCACATTAATGAAGAATGCCTGTGAATAAAGGCCGCTGCTAATATCTTTATTTTTAAAAAATAGCTGAATGAATGGCTGGATTTTATTTTCGATTGTTCGTAAAAATTATGTTGCAAAAATTCAGATAAACTCATAGCCAATATCATACCGGTAATTCATTTCATCAAATGTTATTTTTTTCAATATTTCTTTAGACAGGTGGGCAGCTTCCTTAATACTATTTCCAAAAGATGTAACCGCCATCACTCTTCCGCCATTGGTAAGTACCTGCTCATTTTCCTGAATGGTGCCAGAATGAAAAACCATGTTTTCTTTCATTTCAGGCAATTGCAATCCTTCTATTATTATTCCTTTTTCATAGTGGCCGGGGTAGCCGCCACTTACTGCCACAATGGTTACTGCTGTTCTTTCATCGGTTCTTACAATTATATCTTTCAACTTTCCCTGTGCAGTAGCAAGCAACAATTCTACCAGGTCGTTTTGCAGTCTTGGAATAACCACTTCTGTTTCCGGGTCGCCCAGGCGGCAATTATATTCTATTACCCTTGGTTCTCCTTTATCTATCATCAACCCAAAAAAAACAAATCCTTTATACTCCAGGTTTTCCTTGTGCAGCCCGTTTATGGTTGGTTCTATTATGCTGCTGATAATTTTTTTCTGTAGGACTTCATCAAAAAATGGCAACGGACTTACTGCTCCCATACCGCCGGTGTTTAAACCGGTATCTCCTTCTCCAATGCGTTTATAGTCTTTTGCTTCGGGCAGCATAACATAATTTTTGCCATCGGTCAATGCAAACACACTCATTTCTATTCCCTTCAAAAAATCTTCTATCACCACTTTATTGCCCGCCTCACCAAATTTGCTCTTGTGGATCATTAGCTCAAACTCTGCGGCAGCTTCAATATGTGTTTGGCAAATGAGTACCCCTTTACCTGCTGCCAGCCCATCGGCTTTAAGCACAATGGGCAATGAATGTTGCTGAATATAGTGAAGGCCATCTTCAAAATTTTCTGCAGTAAATTCTTTGTAGCCTGCTGTAGGAATTTGATGCCGCTGCATAAATGCTTTTGCATAAGCCTTGCTGCCTTCCAGTTGTGCAGCCTCGGCAGAAGGACCAATTACTTCTATATGCCGGGTAGCTGGGTTGTTTTTAAAAAAATCGCAGATGCCTTTTACCAATGGTTCTTCGGGCCCTACCAGCAGCAAATCTACTTTATGCTCCAGGCTTGCTTCAGCCAGCTTTTCAAAATCGTTTGTAGCAATATCCAGGTTTGTTCCACACTGAGATGTTCCTGCATTGCCCGGAGCAATAAAAATTTCATTACAAAGAGGACTTTGCTTCAGTTTCCAGGCCAGGGTATGTTCCCTGCCACCAGCACCTACTATGAGGATGTTCATGCAGTAAAAGTTTTTAATGGGGGGTAATAAGTTAATAACGAAATTAACCCGGTTGATATTATTATTTGCTTTTTTTTGTTGAATGGATATTTACTGATCATATTATCCTAAAAAATGATTCGGATAAATGAAACAAATGTTTTGGCAACTGTATTGAGAATTTCGCTATTTTGAGGTATTAAACAAAATAAACTTTTTATAAAAAGCAATTTTAAAATTACCAATTATGAATGAACCTGTTAAAACGGGCAAACACCCAAAAGCATTATATGTTTTATTTTTTACAGAAATGTGGGAACGTTTTGCTTATTACCTGATGGTAGGCATTTTGTTTCTTTACCTTATTGATACCACCACCGGCGGAAAAGGTTTTTCGCAAAATATCGGGGCCGACATTGTAGGTAGTTTTATTGCATTGGTATATTTAACTCCCTTTATTGGTGGGCTTGTTGCAGATCGTATCCTGGGATATACAAAATCTATTTTTTTGGGCGGATCCATGATGGCTTTGGGATATTTCTGTTTATCCATTCCGGGAAATTCTGCATTGTTTGGTGGGCTTGCTTTAATAATTATAGGCAATGGCTTTTTTAAACCAAATATTTCTACCCTGCTGGGCAATATTTATAACAGGCCCGACCTGCAGCCACTGAAAGATAATGCTTACAATATTTTTTACATGGGCATTAATATAGGCGCCTTTGTATGCAATTTTGTAGCTGCCTATTTAAGAAACGAATATGGCTGGGGATATGCTTTTGCAGCAGCAGGTGTTGGCCTTGTAATAGGAATGATCATACTTGCTTTTAATTTAAAATCGGTAAAATATGCCGATGTAAAGAAACCGGTTCAGGCAGAAGATATGTCACTGTCGCAGATTTTTGGGTATGTATTTTTACCCGCATTGATAGCAGCAGCCATTGGTTGGTTTGTACCTAAAATTTTGTTTGGAGGTACATTAATGGGTACACAGGCCAATGATGCTTTTATATTTGCATGTTTACCTATTATTGCTTTTTATGTGTCCATTTATGTAAAAGCAAAAGGACAGGACAAAAGAGGTATCGGAGCATTATTATTCATCTTTACAATAAGCATTATTTTTTGGACTATTTACAATCAGAACTCAACAGGCCTCACCCTTTGGGCAGAGAAACATACTGACCGTGTAGCCTCGGAAACAACCGCAAAAATTACGGGTACTTTATTTCCATTACAGGAAGTAACAGATACGCCCAGGTTAGTTAATAAAGTAGATCAGTATTTTGTAAACGTAAAAGATGACAGCGGCAATGTGGTGCAAACAATGGGACCCGATCCTTATTTCAACAATGTACCAAAAGACCAATGGCCACAGGGCAAAAGTGTAAAACTCATCAATACAGAATTATTTCAATCCATTAACCCGTTATTTATTGTAGTGCTTACATTAATCTTTGTTCCGTTTTTTGATTATTTACGAAAACGGGGAAAGGAACCTACTACGGCTTCAAAATTTGGAATGGCTTTATTTATATCCGGCTTATCTGCTTTGGTGATGGTTTTCGCCATCATGTCTGTTCCCTCTATTTATGGATACAAAGCAGTGCCTGCATGGTTATGGGGTACTTACTTTGTATTTACGATAAGTGAGATATTTCTAAGCCCCATCGGTTTATCACTGGTTTCCAAATTGGCTCCTGCAAGGCTTACTGCTTTAATGATGGGAGGGTGGTTCTTATCTACTTCTATCGGCGGTAAAGTAGCCGGTGTAATGACAGGTTTTTGGGATGATTTTACAGATAAAAAAATATTCTTTTTAATTTTAGTGGTGGCTGCTTTTATTGGGGGTATTTTAATTTATTCCAGGATAAAATCATTTAATGCAATCTTAAAAGAAAAAACAGGTTCGGCATAAAATATATTTTTTAGCAAAGGGCGATACAGATTTGTATCGCCCTTTTTATTCATACTTTAAAACTAGATTGTTATGTCTGAAAAAAAAATCTTTCAACCTTTTGTATCTCCACAAACCATCATGAAAGAATTGACAGTAAAGTCAATTTTTTTGGGAAGTATATTCGGCGTTATTTTTGGCGCTGCCACTGTATATCTTGCGCTTAAAGCAGGGTTAACGGTATCTGCCTCCATACCCATTGCAGTAATTGCCATTACATTGGGCCGTAAATTTTTTAAAACAACCATTCTTGAAAATAATATTATTCAAACAACCGGCAGTGCAGGTGAAAGTATAGCCGCTGGTGTGGCTTTTACCTTACCGGGATTTTTATTTCTTTCTTCGCCAGACAGTGCATCCTATTTTAATTACCTCACTATACTCATTCTTGCTATAGTTGGAGGTATGTTAGGTACTTTATTAATGGTGCCATTAAGAAAAGCCCTGATCGTAAACGAACATGATACCTTACCGTATCCTGAAGGCACGGCCTGTGGCGATGTTTTAAAAGCCGGAGAAAAAGGCGGCGATTTTGCAAAAACTGCTTTCTGGGGTTTGGGCGTTGCATTCAGTTATGCCATTCTGCAAAAAATATTACACATAATTGCAGAAACTCCTTTCTGGCTTACAAAACAAACCAATAAATTTTTTCCATCGGCAAAATTAAGTGGAGAAATAACGCCAGAATATTTAGGCGTTGGTTATATCATTGGCCCAAAGATTGCCGGCGTGCTGGTTGCTGGTGGTGTATTGAGCTGGTTGGTATTGATACCGCTTTTATCATCTATTGTACCTGCAGATACCATCGCCATACAATTGAATAAACTTGGATACCTGGCTGATATTGCAAAAGATGGCGGCAAGGGAGGATGGAGTGCTGCCACACATACTTTTAACGATTACTCAGCAGCCATTTATTATGCGTTCATCCGGCAGATTGGTGCAGGAGCCGTGGCAGCAGGTGGTATTATTACT
>JBKJSJ010000479.1:0-23165 GCA_046595965.1 Ferruginibacter sp. | reverse complement strand
TTGAAAGCCTGTACCGTTTGGCAAGTGCAAGGATAAGTATATCTGCGGTATCTGCATCATCCTCAATAATAAGAATCTTTTTCATACAATTATTTTATTGCTGTGTGATGTGTAAACCAAAAATCAAAAAGCGATCTCAAACAGTCTAACAAAGCAAGGTAACCATTCGGTTTTGTAATAAAAGCATTGACGCCATATTCTGCTGCTGCTTTAAAGTCTTTTGGTTTGTCAGAGATTGTAAAAAATTACAGGTGCCAGCTTTAAAAACTCAATCTCCTTTATCTCTCTTAATAAATCCAGGCCTTATAAACAGGGTAAATTTTAATGGAGCAATATAATACTTGGCCTTGTGTTTTCAGAGTTATACTGCTGCAATAATTTCAGTGCAGTCAATCCGTTATCAATAATCTTTAATGAAAAGCCCTTATCAATTTGATCAATTGCTTTTTCAATTAAAAAAGAAAAGTTTTCGTTGTCTGCCACTAATGATATATCCATTTTATGCAATGGGCTCATTTTTAAAACTTACATAAAAAACACTGCCTATGCCAAGCTCGCTTTCAAACCATATTCTCCCTTTGTGCCGCTCTATAATTCTTTTTACAATTGCCAATCCTACACCGGTGCCTTCAAATTCTTTTACATTATCCATACGCTTAAACAATTCAAAAACTTGGTTGTGGTATTTTATATCAATACCAATTCCATTATCTGCAACGGTATAAATGGTTTCATTTTCAAAAACATGTCCTTCTACTTTTACAATTGCCTTACCTGCCTTGGAAGAATATTTAACTGCATTACCCAATAAGTTAGAAAATACCTGCCCTAACATAACTGCATCCCCGAAAATATCCGGTGCATCCCCAATTATAAATTCAAGATTTTTTGGTTGTAGTGATTGGTAAATATCGGTTTTAACATCTTCTATCAATCGCCTCACCTCTATATTTTCCAGCTCAATTTCATTACTGGCATAGCTTGAATAATTCAATACATCTTTAATTAACAAAGCCATCCTATCGGCGCAGCTATTTATTTTTCCCAATATTTTTTTAGCGTTATCATCAAGGCTTTCATTGGTAGCCAATAATAATTCTGTATAACCTTTTACAGAAGATAATGGTGTACGCAGATCATGCGAAATTGTAAAACTAAAGGTATCCAGTTCTTCATACGCCAATTTTAGCCGTTCGTTTAACTGCCTAATTTCATTTGCCCTACGGTTTATCTGGTAAATAACCTGCTCCCGCAAATTGATGAGTGCTGCTATTTCTCCCCGATTCCATTTTTCTGAGCTGTTACTTACTATTTCCGTCCATTTATCAAAAGACTGGCGTGGAGTTAATTGCAAGGAACCATCACTGGCTGCCACTACCGCTTTTTCGGGATTACCGGACCAGTTAATACTTTGTTTTTGCTCGGGTTTAAAAAATAAAATCATTTCAGATAATTCCCTGGATAGTATGCAGGCAAATACTCCACTTGCTATATCGCTATATTTTTCTGCAGCCGGGTATATTGCCGGAAACTGGTTAGAATAAAAGACCATATCCGGCGAATTATCAATTACCCATTTTACAATTTCTTTTACCTCATCATTATTGGGCGTTACACCAATGCTTATAATCTTATTATCAAATACAAATACGGCACCTGTACTGGAACAAACATTATTTATAGTAACTGCATTTGTTGTTAATGCGCTTACAATATCACTTTCCTTTTCAGTATATTTTATAAGTGTGCTAACAGACTGGTTAAGCAAAGCAAATTTGCCACTATCTTCTTCACCAAGCCTGTACTCAAGGGCAGGCGAGAGTATATGGCCAATTAATTTTGAAGCCTCCCTTGCTTTGTAATCAATAAATTTAGGTGAATAATTGTGGCAGGCTACCAGGCCCCAAAGTTCACCATGCGAAATAAGACTGATGCTGAAACTGGCTGCAACACCCATGTTTTTTAAATATTGTATATGAACGGGCGAAACCGCTCTTAATTCAGAATGAGTAAGATCAAGTGGAGCATCTTTGCCCTGGTTACTAATGATGGCAGGGCAATCCATATTTACATCTGCAATAATTCGGGTTAAATTTATTTTGTACAATTCCCTTGCCTGTTTTGGAATATCTGTAGCCGGGTAATGCATACCCAGAAAAGGTACCAGTTCAGTATTCTTTTCTTCTGCAACCACTTCTCCATGTCCATCTTCTCCAAACTGGTAAATCATCACCCGGTCGTATTTAATAATGTTTTTTATTTCAAGGGCGGCAGTTTTTAGCATGTTATGTAATGCTGACTCTGCCAATATTGCGGATATGGAACGCCCAATTGTTTTTTGAACATCAAATTCTTCTGTGTTGCAGGGCTCAAACTCCAGCAGGTAAATGCCGGCGGTATTTTTTATAATCAGGTTGAATGGTTTGCCATTAAGTTCTATGTAAAATGGATTAATGCTTTCAAATCCGTTGCCTAACCCCAGCGTAATTATTTGAGACAGTTTTAACTCATTGCCATAATTAGAAATGTTCATTCTCGGTTCTAATTCATCGATATGCTTTCCAAGATATTTTACGGCATCGTCATTAATATAGGCAGCTGTATTTTCGCTGATGTAGTTAATTAACTGGTCTTTACTGTTAACCCCAATTAAAAAGCCATGACCTTGAATCTTTCCTAAAATATGAATTGGCTCTTTGTCGCAATTGGTGATATCAACTTTAAAGTCAGTCATAATTTTGAGAATTAATTTAAGTTTATTTAGTTGTCTTTGTAAAAGATTTTTTGTGGGGTTGGTTTTTTTTAATGGTAGCAGCCATTTAAAACTTGACGCCCCACAAAAGCCTGTAAAAAAGAACAATCTTACTAAATTACTAAATTACTAAATGATTAATAATACTTCTTATTTTAAAAATAATTAGCGGTACTCTCCAAATACCTTTCTCAACGTATCAGAAATTTCTCCCAGTGTACAATAATTTTCTACTGCCTCCAGCACGGCGGGCATCAGGTTGCCGGTACTTTTAGCAGTTGTTTCTATGCTTGCAAGGCATTCGGTTACTTTATTTTTATCTCTGCGGTTTTTTAGTTCCCTTAATTTTTCTGTTTGTAATATTTGAATACTTTCATCTATTTTAAAAGAAGGAGCGGTATAGGTTTCTTCCGAAATAAATTTATTTACACCTACACTTATTTTTTCGCCACTTTCTATTTGTTTCTGGTATTCATAAGCGCTGGCAGCAATTTCATTTTGTATAAATCCCTGCTCAATGGCCTCCACACTACCGCCCATGGCATCTATTTTTTCTATCAGTTGCCAGGCTGCATTTTCTACTTCTTTGGTGAGTGCTTCCACATAATAACTTCCTGCCAGCGGATCGGCAGTATCGGGCACCCCACTTTCAAAAGCTACTACCTGCTGGGTACGCAAGGCAATTTTTGCAGCTTCTTCTGTTGGCAGGCTCAGTGCTTCATCGTAGCCGTTGGTGTGCAGCGATTGGGTGCCGCCTAATACAGCAGCCAGGGTTTGAATGGTTACCCGGCTGATATTATTCAGCGGTTGCTGTGCAGTCAAGGTGCTACCTCCTGTTTGGGTATGAAAGCGTAGCATCATAGCTTTTTCATCTGATGCGCCCAGGTCCTTCATCATAACCGCCCACATTTTTCTGGCTGCCCTGAATTTGGCCACTTCTTCAAATAAATTATTATGCGCATTAAAGAAAAAGGAAAGACGTTTGCCAAACACATTTATATCGAGCCCTTTTGCCAATGCTGCTTTTACATAAGCCTTGCCATTGCTGAGCGTAAAAGCAATTTCCTGCACAGCAGTACTGCCCGCTTCACGAATATGATAACCCGAAATGGAAATGGTATTCCATTTGGGTATTTCCTTACTGCACCATTCAAAAATATCTGTAATGATGCGCATACTCGGTTTGGGCGGATAAATATAAGTGCCTCTTGCTGCATACTCTTTTAAAATATCGTTTTGTATGGTTCCTGTAATTTTTGTAAGATCAGCGCCTTGTTTTTTTGCAAGAGCCACATAAAAAGCCAGGAGTATAAAACCTGTGGCATTAATGGTCATTGAAGTAGAAATATTTTCCAATTGTATTCCATCAAACAATCGTTCCATATCTTCCAGGCTGTTGATGGCTACACCTACTTTGCCTACTTCGCCTTCGGCCAGCGCATGATCGCTATCGTACCCAATTTGTGTAGGAAGATCAAATGCCACGCTAAGCCCGCTTACTCCCTGGCCCAATAAATAATGATATCTTTTATTGCTTTCTTCTGCAGTAGAAAATCCTGCATACTGCCTCATGGTCCATAACCGGCCCCGGTACATAGATGACTGCACACCTCTTGTGTAAGGAAATTCTCCAGGCAGTTCATTTTGTTGCGGCAGTGCATCGGCAGCAGTATACACTTCTTTAATTTCTATACCCGAACTGTTGTGCAAATTTTTATTAGAATGCATAAGCCTTATATTAAATAATCATTCAGAAAAAAATTATTTTATTTTAAAATCTTTTTTGCTTCAAACTGAATGGCATCCAGCACTATTATATTCAGCTCTGCATTTTGTGTCATGCTGTATTCAAGAATTCTTTTGCTAAGCTCCAGGGAATTTTCGTTGTGGTCTAAACCCGCTGCCAGTTGATTGACGATATAAATATTCTGGTCTTTTAATTTAGTAACCGCATTCCATATTTCTTTGCTCACATAAATCTGCTGGCTTACATTATATTCATATTCCGATTTTAATTCACCTATCATCTGGGTATGCATGGCTGAAGCTGTTTGGCCAAAAGCATTTACAGAAACCCGGGCCACCAGGTTTTTTAGACCGGCTCTTTCGGCATATACAGTAAGGCGTTCGTAAGCTTGCAGTCTTAGTTTCAGCGTTTCATTATTAATGTCCAGGCGTTCTCTTATTTCGTCTTTCATCCCTTTAAACTCTGCCAGCAACCAGGCAATGGCTACCAAAAACATGAATACACCGGCCATGGTTATGTGCATGCTTGTAACTTCTAATAAAATCATATTATTTGTTTAGGCTGCAAAAATAGCTACAATGAGTCATCTAAAAACTTAACGCAACAAATTCCTGTTTTCGCAAATTACCACTGATTTACTTTTTTTAAATCAATGTATTTTTGCATAAATAAATTCTAAATATGGAAACAGTTATAAATACACCGGTGAGTTTTACAGAATCAGCAATTGCTGAAATAAAAAGATTGATGAATGAAGACGGGTTTGATACCAATAAATTTTTAAGAGTAGGCGTAAAAGGCGGCGGCTGCAGCGGCATGACTTACATTCTTGATTTTGAAATAAAGGGAGATAAAGATGAATTTTTTGAAGTAGAAGCTGTTCCCTGCATAATAGATCCTTCTCATACACTTTACCTGGCAGGCATGGAGGTAAACTGGGAGGGTGGTCTTAATTCCCGCGGGTTTACTTTTAAAAATCCCAATGCAAGTACTACCTGCGGATGCGGGACCAGTTTTGGGGTGTGATTGTAGGTTCAAGAGATTCAACGTTTTTTAAGATCGAAATTGCTGTAGAACCTACTAAGATTTCACTATTGACCATTGACTACAAATAGAAAAACCCATCGATACCGATGGGTTTTTATTATAGTTAAAAATTCTTTTTATAATTCCGGAGCTTTTACTTTTTTCTTTTCTTCTATCACTCTTGCAGCACCCAATGGTTTGTCTTTTGCAAAATCAACCAATACAGGCGCACCCACAAAGATGGATGAATACGAACCGGTGATTACACCAATTAACATCGCAAATGCAAAACCTCGTGTAACCTCGCCACCAAAGATGAACAGGATTAGCAGGGTTAAGAACACTGTTAATGAAGTCATGATGGTACGGCTCAATGTATGGTTAATGGCTTTGTTGATGATCTCTGTTTTAGATGCACCTTTCATATCACGGCTATATTCTCTTACACGGTCAAATACAATTACCGTATCATTCATAGAAAAACCAATTACCGTAAGAATGGCAGCAATAAAATGCTGATCTATTTCCAGTGGAAAAGGAACTATATTTTTAAAGAAGGAGAATACAATTAATGTAACCAAAACGTCATGCAACAGCGTAAAGATGGTACCCACAGAGTAACGCCAGTCTTTGAAACGGATGAAGATGTAAATAAAAATTACAAACAAGGCAAAGAAAGTAGCTTTTATGGCACCTCTCTTTAAATCATCAGAAATGCTGGGAAGCACTGTTTGAAAAGCCTGTATATTTTTACTGTCAAAATCTGCAAAACTGGTATTGGCAGGCAACACTTTTTTCAAGCCCTCATATAATTTTGTCCTTACTTCAGCATCTACATTTTCTTCATTTATTTTATAAGAAGTTGTAATGTTCAGATGCCTGTTATCGCCTACAGTTTTAATAATAGGAAAATCACCAAATACTGCTTTCAACTCGTCTCTCACTTCATCATTTACAACAGGCTGTGCAAATTCTACTGTATAGCTACGGCCACCTTTAAACTCCACACCCTGGTGAAAACCATTAAAGAAAGAAGCAATACCCAGCAGCAATACCAATCCGGAAATAACGTAAGCTACTTTTCTAAATTCTACAAATTTATAATTTGCATTTTCAAATATGCTTTTAGAAACTTTGGTAAAATATTTAAAGTGACGATTTTTGTTAGTCCAGAAATCTGTAATAAGCCTTGAAACAAGGATACCACAAAAAAGAGATAAAATAATACCTATAATTTGTGTGGTGGCAAAACCAAGCACAGGTCCCAATCCAAAATATAATAAGATGATAGCTGTAAGCAGGGAGGTAACGTGCGCATCCAGCACCGGTGCCAGCGAACGGTGATAACCATCCGAAACAGCCTGCGGGTAAGATTTGCCCCTCTTTAGTTCATCTTTAATTCTTTCAAAAATAACTACGTTGGTATCTACTGCCATACCAATAGTAAGTACCAGGCCAGCAATACCTGCTGCCGTAAGTGTAAAACTCATGGCGGCTAAAATTCCTATTGTAAATAGCAGGTTTAATATCAATGCAATGTTGGCAACCCAACCGGCAGTATTGTAATAAATCAGCATCAACGCAAATATTACAAGGAATGCAATACCAAAAGCCATTGCACCACCCCTTACTGCCTCTTTACCCAGAGTAGGTCCTACAACCTGCGTGGCCACAATTTTTGCAGGAGCATCCAGTTTGCCGGCAGTTAATATTTTTGCAAGATCAGTTGCTTCATCTATGGTAAAATTTCCAGAAATTTCTGAACTTCCTCCATCAATTACACCATTTACATTGGGTGCACTATAAACCATATCGTCCAATGCAATGGCAATAGGACGACCCACATTTTTGCCCGTAAGCCTGGCCCATGCTTTAGAACCAATGGGGTTCATCTTCATATTAATAGAAGGTTTGCCCATTTGATCATATTGCTGCGATGCATCTGAAATTGCATCCCCTTCCAATGGTGCTTTATCAGTCCCTGGCAATGTTTTTACTGCATATAAAGGAAAGAAACGCTGACTGCCGGTGGCTGCTTTTTCTTCCATACCAAAGAGAAACTTTACATTGGTGGGTAAAGCAGATTTTACTACATCATTATTTAAGTAACTATAAAATGCGCCAGTATCCTGCAGTGCCACATTACCAATAGCAGGAGAATAAAACTGTTTGCCGTCTTTACCCGTTTGCACATCTATCGGGTTCATTACCCTAAATAAAGGATTCACGTTTTTACGTGCCAGTGATGTATCTGCTTTTTTACTGGTATCACCTGCCTGTATTCCATTTAAATAATTCTGTAAGTTACCATCTGCTATCTGCAGTGCTTTACCCAGTTCATCTATACGATATACTTCCCAAAACTGAAGGTTGGCAGAAGACTGTAAAAATTTACTCACCCTGGCCGGATCCTTAATGCCAGCCAGTTCTACCTGTATAATTCCTTTGGTTTCATCCAGGTTTATATTGGGTTGAGCCACACCGAATTTATCAATACGCTTTACAAGAATTTTATAAGTCTGGTTAATGGCGCCTTTGGCTACTTGCTGAATTTTATTAATAACCATCTGGTCGTTGTCGGTTACTTTTATTTCTTTATCAGGGCCTGCAAACATTGCAGATAATTTACCTGTACCATTTTGTTTAATAAATTCATTGGTAAATAAAGTAATTAAGTTTTCATCACTATTTACTTTTTGGGCTTTGGCAGACTCAATGGCTTTTAGCAACTGGGGATCTTTGGAGTTGTTGCTCAGCGATTTTATCAATCCATCTAAAGCCACATCCATAGTGACACCGATACCACCCTGCAAATCTAAACCAAGGTTTAGTTCTGCTTCTTTACACTTTTGGTAGGTGGTGCCTACCAACGGGTAAATGGCTTTATCTTTGGTACTGTCTAAAATACGTTGTGTTTTTGCTTCTATTAAAGCCGCTATTTCGTCGGGCGATAAATTGGCAGCATCTTTTTTTACAAGGCGTGTAGCCTGCTCTCTTACTTGTCCCTCATAACTGCGAACAACCCAGGTATAAGATAATTCCCAAAGGGAAATAAGAATAAGGGCAATTGTGAAAAACCAAACCAAACCTTTCAGTCTCATGATATAAAATCTTTAGTTAGCTACTTTTGATAAATTTTTTTTATAAGTGTGCAAAGATAGGGGAAAAACCATTTGAAGATTGTTGATGATTCTTTTTAGAATTTAACTCATTTTGCACTCAAATTAAAGCTATGAAGTTTAAAATTTTTATTGCCCTTTTTGCCTGCTATATATTAGCGATTATGATCTCATGTGCTCCCGCCAGGAAAATATCGGCCAGGCCAAATCCTGCACCCGCTACACCTGCAGAAACGGGAAATATTTCTGCACCGGCAGCAGAAAACAAGGAAGATGAGTTTTTAATAAATATGTTTAAATCTCAGCCAGCCCAATTTGACAGTGTGCGTGCCAACAGAAAGGAATGGAATGTGCAGGTAATTTATACCCAGGTAAATCGTACCAAAAATGGAATTCCACAATTAAAAAATTATTATTTCAACAGGCAGGGAGGTTCTTATTTTTATCCGGCCAGCAGTATTAAATTTCCGATAGCCCTGCTGGCATTGGAAAAACTGAATGAGCTAAAAATTGCGGGATTAAATAAATACAGCAGCATGATTACCGAAACTGCTTTTAGCGGGCAAACCCCCGTTTATAACGATCCTAATACTGCTGATGGTAAACCCACTATAGCCCAATACATCAAAAAAATTTTATTGGTAAGCGATAATGATGCCTACAACCGTTTGTATGAATTTCTGGGGCAGGAGCATATAAATGCAGCCCTACATAAGAAAGGATATCCCAATACTCAATTGCTGCACAGGCTTAGCATTTTTTTAAGCGAAGAAGAAAACAGGCACACAAACCCAATAAAATTTTACGATAGCAGCAACAGGCTTATATACAGTATTCCCGAAAAAATAAACCGCCAGACTTATGCTAAAAGAAATGACCAATTGGGTAGGGGATATTTAAGCAATGGAGTGCTGGTGAATAAGCCCATGGATTTTTCTAAAAAGAACCGGATGGAACTGGCAGATCTTCACCAGGTGCTTACTAGCCTGCTGTTTCCGGAAACTGTAAAAGCTTCTCAAAGATTTAATATTACCAATGAAGACCGGCAGTTTGTATTGAAATACATGAGCCAGTTACCATCTGAATCTGTTTACCCATCTTACGACAGTAGTTATTATGATGCTTATGTAAAATTTCTGTTCTATGGTTCTGAGCAGGGAAAGCTGCCAAAAAATATCCGCATTTTTAATAAGGTAGGCAATGCTTACGGACAGTTAATTGATGTAGCATACATTGTAGATTTTGAAAAAAATATTGAGTTCATAGTATCAGCTTCTATTTATTGCAACCAGGATGGAATACTCAATGATGACCATTACGATTACGATAGTATCGGATTTCCTTTTATGAAAAATCTTGGTAAATTGTTATATGAGTACGAACTAAAAAGGAAAAAAAATATTCAGCCAGATCTTAGCCCGCTGATATTCCATTACGATAAATAGTTATTTTTGCGCCTCATCTAAAAAATTATCTGTATGCAATTGTCGTCGTTGATGAGCAAATTTAATGAACCTGAAACCCTGAAGATGGCCAAACTGGGTCGTGAGTTGAGAGCACAGGGCATAGATATAACAGACCTGAGCCTGGGAGAACCTGATTTTGATACACCCGATCATATAAAAGAAGCAGCCAAAAAAGCTATTGATGATAATTTTAGTCACTACACACCCGTATCTGGCTACCTTGATCTGCGCCAGGCTGTGTGTACAAAATTGCTAAGAGATAACGGGTTGCACTACACGCCGGAACAGATTGTGGTGAGCACCGGTGCCAAACAAAGTATTGCCAACCTGGTACTGGCATTGGTAGATGCAGGCGATGAAGTTATTATTCCTACACCTTACTGGGTTACCTACAGCGAAATTGTTAGGCTGGCTGGAGGCATTCCTGTTTTTATAAAAGCTGGTTTTGAAAACGGCTATAAAATTACGCCTGCACAACTGGAAGAAGCCATTACAGAAAAAACAAAATTGTTTATGTTTTCGTCGCCCTGCAATCCTTCGGGTGCTGTATATGGTAAAGAAGAACTGGCTGCACTGGCAGACGTGTTTAAAAAATATACACAGGTATTTATCATGAGCGATGAAATTTATGAGCATATTATTTTTGATGGCAAACATGAAAGCATTGCTCAATTTGATTTTATAAAAGAGCGGGTTATCATCATCAACGGACTTAGCAAAGGTTTTGCAATGACGGGCTGGAGACTGGGTTATTTTGCTGCGCCATTATTTATAGCAAAAGCAGCCGATAAACTGCAGGGACAGTTTACAAGTGCCACCTGTTCTATTACCCAAAGAGCCGCTATAGTAGCACTCACCGGCGACCTGAGACCTACCCATGCCATGGTAGAAGAATTTATAAAGCGCAGAAAAAGAGTGTTGGAATTAATTAATGAAATTCCAGGTATAGCCTGCAGCGAACCTCCGGGAGCCTTTTATGTTTTTCCGGATGTGCATCTTCATTTTGGTAAAACATCGCCAGCAGGCAATGTTATAAATGATGCAGATGAATTGTGTATGTATCTTTTAAATGATGCTCATATTTCAAGCGTAAGTGGCAAAGCATTTGGCGAGCCTAATTGTATCCGTTTATCTTTTGCAAACAGTATTGCCAATATTGAAAAAGGATTTTCTAAAATTAAAAATGCATTAGCGGCGTTAAAATAAATTTATTGCCGCAGAATCGCAGATTACTTTTTTAATCTGCCAATCTACGGCTGTTTTATTTTTCCTCTTTTACTCCCTGATGCTTTTAGCTCCCTGGTTTACCAATTAATAAATTTATTGCTGCAGATTCGCAGATTACTTTTTTTAATCTGCCAATCTGCGGCTGTTTTATTTTTCCTCTTTTACTCCCTGATGCTTTTAGCTCCCTGGTTTACCAATTAATAATTCATGCAATGGAATCACCTGCGGAATTAATAATTCTTTTTCATCGTTGGTGATCACAAAATCGCAGCGGCTCATTTTTTCTGCTTCATCCATTTGTTTACTCATTCTTGCCTGCACCTGTTCTGCAGAAATATTATCCCGCTGCATGGCTCTCTGCATACGAAGGTCATAAGGAGCACTTACTCCTATAACTTTATCTACATGTTTCCATGCGGCAGATTCAAAGATGAGTGCTGCTTCTTTAATAATATAGGGAGCAGTTTGTTCCTTCATCCATAAATCTGCATCGGCAATGGTTACAGGATGTACGAGGGAATTTAATAAAGCTAATTTATCATTATCCTTAAAAACCACGGAGGAGAGGAAGTTGCGGTTTAATTGGTCATTGGTATATGCTTGCGGGCCAAAATGCTGAATGATACTGTTTCGTAAATCTTCGTTTTCATTCATTAATTTTTTAGCGGCATCATCGGCATAATACACAGCAATACCAAGCGTTTCAAAAATATGAGCAACGGTAGTTTTACCACTGCCAATGCCACCCGTAAGTCCGATTCTTATAATCATTTTTATTATTAAAGATGATAGTTTTAATGGATGCTGTTTTGAGTTTACATGGAGATGAGATTAATAATTTATACCTACATTAAATAATAAATAGTAGAACCAAATTGCTATCTGCATAACAACGTCTAAGATTTACACATTGTCCTTCCCGAAAAATCGGGACAGATTGCACTATTTTGTAAATCAAGATGGTATTAGGGGGTTAGTAATACAAACTAAAAAAATCCGGAGTGAAAGATAAACTTACAAACCGGATCTTTTTAATTTTAATTATTTGGTCTTATTTTTTTTCCTCAGCAGCCGGTTTGTTCAGTGCAGCACTCCACTCCATACTGATGGCGCTTTTTTCTATTTTCATATAACTGCCGGGGCTGGTTTCCAGCATGATGGTTGCATCATCATTTACTTTATTAATAGTACCATGAATACCGGCGATCGTTACAATTTTATCACCCTTTTGCAAATCTGTAATGTATTGCTTTTGTTGTTTTGCTTTTTTTGCCTGCGGGCGAATCATAAAAAAATAGAAAACAACAATCATCAGTCCCATTAAAATTAATGTGCTACTGCTGCCACCTTTTCCCTGGGGATCCATCATTAAAAAAATACTTAATAGTTGCATTAGTGTTTGTTTATTGCTGCAGGTATGCAGCGGGTTAATTATAAAAAATTATTCTTTTGCTTTTGCCAAAACTTCTCCCTTTAACAACAATTCTGGAAATGCCGGAGCCGCATTTGAAGATACAGTGACCGTTTTATGAGCTACACCCACTCTTCCGGAGCTATTAAATTTTACTTTTATAAATCCTGTTTCGCCTGGCTTAATAGGTGCTTCGGGCTTTTCCGGCACCGTGCATCCGCAACTTGCAGAAGCACTGGCAATAACCAGCGGCAGGCTGCCGGTGTTTTTAAACCGGTAACTGAATTCTACAATTTCTCCATCGGTTACTTTGCCAAAATCAAAAACACTGTCTATTATTTGTACAGTGGTAGGGGCATCAGCCACAGCAGGCGTTTTGTTTACAGTTGCAGCATTATTGGAATCCGCAATTTTGTCTTTGGTACGCACATCGCAACTTACCAGTAATGTGCCCAGGGTAAAAGATACAATCAACGTTTTAAACATCGGTCTTTAATTTTTTGTTTATATTTTTAAATGGTACTATTTTTAAAATTTCTTTTTTCAATTTTATTGGCTGCCAGTAATTCTTTGTGAATATTATCCAGCAAACCATTTACAAACTGGCCGCTTTGCACAGTGCTGTAATCTTTGGCCAGATCTATGTATTCATTGATAGTTACTTTGGTGGGGATAGTTTCAAAATATAAAAATTCGCATACACCCATTTGCAAAATAATTAAATCGAGTGCTGCTATCCTGTCTGCATCCCAGTTTTTTAATTTTGGTTTTATCAGTTCCAGGGTTTGTGCTTCTTTTTCTAAAACAGTATCCAGTAAATCTTTTGCAAAGCCCCATTTTTCTTTGCTCAGTATATCATGAAAACTTAAGGGCACTGGCCTGTTCAGGTAATTTAAAACCAGGGTCTGCATCATTTCTCCATCATCATCCCAGTTTATAAAATGTTCTTCTATATGACTGATAAAATTTTCGTTGGGCAGCATCAGGTTTGTAAAAATAAAATCCAGCATTTTCTTTTCACTCTTTCTCTCCCTGCTCAGGTCTTCAATATATTCTTTATATTCTGGTGTGGCCACCAGTTCCTGGTAAGTTTTTTTTATTACATCATTGTCAAGAATATGTTGCAGTTTGCCGGAATTTACGCCTGCTTTAAAGCTTGGGTCTTCCAGGATTTTCCACAACAATTCATTGCCTGCAATTTTTGTATTGATACTAAGATCGCCTGCGCTGGGTAAATGTTTGCTGGCTTTTTGCAGGGCATCCTTTTCTGCAAAACGGGCCACCTCTGTAATAAAATAAATTAAATAGGTAAACAGTTGTGTGCTCTGATCAATTTTTTTTGTGAGTATGTTCTGAGGTTCGCCGGGTTTGGTCTGTCCGCTCATACTGTCTAATGTATATAGGGTCTGCATCACTTTTACCCTTATATTTCTTCTGCTTATCATTACTAAAGAACGCTTTATTGAGGGTGCAAAACTAAGGGTTTAAATATTTTTTGTGGCAGTATTACTGCTTTAATTGTTTTTTTGTGCAAAAATGTCCTGCTTATTTATTCTAAAACTGACAATCGGGTAAGTTAACTGTCAACAATTCTTTTAATATTCTTTGGTATGAAATTAGCCTACTTTCGCATACCCAAAAAGGGCTCATACATTTTCAACGAAATAAAAAAAAAATTATGGCTAAAAAGTTAAACATTACTCCTCTACACGACAGGGTAATTGTGCAACCTGCTGCGGCTGAAGTTAAGACTGCCGGAGGAATCATTATACCCGATACTGCAAAAGAAAAACCACAGCGTGGTACTGTACTGGCTGCGGGCCCTGGTAAAAAAGACGAACCCGTAACTGTAAAAGCAGGAGATACTGTTTTATATGGTAAATATGCAGGCACCGAAATTACTGTAGAAGGTAAAGACTATCTTATCATGAGGGAGAGTGATATTTTGGCGATAGTGTAAAAAAAATCAAATAGGATAATTAGCCAATGAGGGTTAATTATCAAATTATTAAATTATTAAATTATCAATCTTTTTATTATGGCAAAAATGATCTACTTCGATATAGAAGCAAGAAATAAAATGAAAAAAGGCGTGGACACACTGGCCAACGCAGTAAAAGTAACCCTTGGGCCAAAAGGCCGTAACGTGGTTATAGAGAAAAAATTTGGTGCACCAAGTGTAACAAAAGATGGTGTTACAGTAGCCAAAGAAATTGAACTGGATGATCCTATAGAAAATATGGGTGCACAAATGGTTAAAGAAGTGGCCAGCAAAACTGCAGATATTGCAGGAGATGGTACTACAACTGCAACCGTACTGGCACAATCTATCATAAGCGAAGGGTTGAAAATGGTGGCCGCAGGTGCTAACCCAATGGATCTTAAACGTGGTATTGATAAAGCTGTTAGTCTTGTAGTAGCAAATTTGAAAGAACAAAGCCAAACTGTAGGTAACGACAGTAAAAAAATACAGCAGGTAGCAACTATTTCTGCCAACAACGACGAAACCATTGGTAAACTAATTGCCGAAGCTTTTGCCAAGGTAGGTAAAGAAGGCGTAATCACTGTGGAAGAAGCAAAAGGAACCGACACCACTGTAGATATTGTAGAAGGTATGCAATTTGACCGTGGTTATGTGTCTCCGTACTTTGTAACCAACAGCGAAAAAATGCAGGCCGAATTGCAGAACCCATACATTCTTATTTATGATAAGAAAATATCTGCCATGAAAGATATCCTGCATATACTTGAGAAAGTGGCTCAAAGTGGCCGCCCGTTATTAATTATTGCAGAAGACCTGGAAGGTGAAGCACTGGCAACACTGGTGGTAAACAAACTGCGTGGCACTATTAAAGTAGCGGCAGTAAAAGCACCGGGCTTTGGAGACAGAAGAAAAGAAATGCTAACAGACGTTGCCATTCTTACTGCAGGTATTGTAGTAAGCGAAGAGCAGGGTTATAATTTAGAAAATGTAGACCTTACTTATCTTGGCCAGGCGGCATCGGTAACCATTGATAAAGACAACACAACCATTGTAGGTGGTAAAGGTGTAAAAAAAGATATTACTGCAAGAGTAAATCAAATTAAAGCGCAGGTAGAAAATACCACATCCGATTACGATAAAGAAAAACTTCAGGAACGCCTTGCTAAACTCGCTGGCGGTGTAGCGGTATTGTATGTGGGTGCTGCTACCGAACTGGAAATGAAAGAAAAGAAAGATCGTGTAGATGATGCATTGCATGCAACCCGTGCTGCAGTAGAAGAAGGTATTGTACCAGGTGGTGGAGTAGCTTACATCCGTGCGATAGCAAGCCTGGAGCCAAAAGTAAAAGGCCAGATTGCAGATGAGCAAACAGGTATGGCCATTGTGCGCCGTGCGCTGGAAGAGCCACTGCGTTGCTTAACCGAAAATGCGGGTATCGATGGATCGATCGTAGTGCAAAAAGTAAAAGAAGGAAAAGGCGATTATGGTTTTAATGCAAGAACAGAGATTTACGAAAACCTTTTTAAAGCAGGTGTAATAGATCCAACCAAAGTGAGCCGTGTAGCTTTGGAAAATGCAGCTTCTATTGCAGGTATGTTGTTAACTACCGAATGTGTTATTGCAGACAGACCAAAAGAAGAAGCGCCGCATAACCATGGTGCTCCCGATATGGGCGGTATGGGTTATTAAAATAGTCACTAGTCAATGGTGAATAGTTATTGATTGTTATAATTAAATCCCCGTTGTGTTTGCAGCGGGGATTTTTTTGCTCCTATTTAAAATAATAATATTAGCGCTCCTTCAGTTTTTTTTAGAGTATAATTTCTAGTACAAAACGGAATTTCATTTTAAGTCAAGGTGTATAGTTTAAATTTTGGTTAGCTTTTGTGCGGTGGGGTTTGGTATATCCCGATATCTACCGGATTATTTTTGATATAGTAAAGTATTGGGCTAATTTATAAATCAATCGAAATTATGGTTCCAGCAAGTAAGGTTTTGTACTGGTAGATAACCGGCATAACTCACTCGATTCAAGATATATAAGGTTTATTGATGAATCCGGGTATGTAACACTGTTCTTTTTATAAAATAAATAAACATTTAATAACTCCGTCTCCTGTTGCTTACAAATCCCTTTACTAAAAAATACTGGGCACCGCAATAAGTGAGCATGATGAGCAAAGAACCCAATGCAAATGGCTGGTAAAATTTATGAATAGCCAGTAAACTGTCCGACACTACAAATAATAGTGCCCCCACAATAAATTGCTGGCCCGATGTGGTGGATACCCTTTTGTAAATATGAATACTGCACAGCAGCATGCTGCATATAACAGCAGCATATAGTATAACAGGAATTTTTAAATCTCCAAGCGAAGGATATAAAAAATAAACCAGTCCTGCTCCATAAACTATTATAAGAACCGGCAGGTAAGGATGCGATTTTATTAAAGATCTGCGAATAGGTTTTAGAGCCAGGAAATAGACAATATAAAGAATATGAGTAATTAAAAAACTAATTAAACCTGCTATAAAGTAGAGCGGTTGTTTTTCATCCAGCAATAAAAAACTATCACCCAAAAAAGAAAAAAACAGCGCTGCCAAAATATAATTCCTTTGCTTGCCCTGCATGCCATTGCTCCATACCAGCAATGCAAGTATCGGCATTAGCAAGGGTTTACTAATTATTTTTAAAAGAGGAAAATTAAATTGTATGGCTAACATCTGCAGTAGTGCCACTGCCAGGAAAATATAAAATCCAATTTGTTTAAACCCTTTTTTCATTTTTAAAAAAAACGTTTAAAGTACAATATATGGATTGCCGCCAAAAAATCTTTTGAGCGAATCTTTTGCCCTGAGCGTATCTGAAAGTGGACTGGTAAAGGGCATAGAAATGATATATGTAAAAGAATCTTTTTGTGTAACCAATAATTTATGCCCATAATTGGTTAGTTTTTCAAATGCTTTATCTGCCAGCATTTTTGCAGGATATTCCTTTAGTACAACTTTAAAACTATATCCATCATTTGCACTTTTAACCAGCCTTGCCATACTGTCTTTTAAAACAGATGAATCTTTTGCAGTCATCAATGTCCCATCATTTGCTTTTAAAGTATCTCCCTGTAGTACGGTATCGCCGGATTGTGTAACCCTCTCATCATTATTTTCATTGTTTAAAAAATAATAGATTGCAATACCGATACCAATAAGAAAAATTAAACCCAATAGTAGCATCCATCCGTTGCGGTTAGCCGGTTCTTTTGCCTTGGTACTAAAACTTATTTCATCCTGCAGTTTTTCTTTCATAGCGGCAGGAGCTGCATCCATTTTGGAGGCAACCGTATGCCCCTGTATAAATTCATAAAAGCCCTTTTGATTTTTTTGCAGCATACCCAGACCCTCAATAATAAGCGGTTTGCCAATATTTAAAAACTGGCGGGAAAGAATGCTGTACGATTCCAGGTCGGAAGCAGCCAGTGGCCTTATTTTGCGGCTGTGCTGCACAATAAAATCTACCAGTCCTTCGTCGGCACCTGTTTTAGGGTTGTACTCAAAAATAATAGCACCATCTGGCAAAATGGTTTCCTTATCACTATCCTGAGGAATATCAATTTCATTTGCAATAGTAAAGCTTCCCATATCCTGCAGGGAAACAGTTTTGTACTTGTATAAATACTGAACCATCAATTGTTCTACTTTCATCCGGGGCTTTTTTGTGTGCAACAAACCTACCTATAAATAAGAATATAGCCAAGCAAACAGTCATTTGCATTAATTTTGAAGCATGTTATCAGAAAAAGAATTGGCATTTTTAAGTTATTGGGAAGCTAACAGAACACATCAGAATAATTTTGTGAGCAAACTGCTTCGTGGGCTTCCCATGGCATTTATGTTTGGCATGCCCATTATTTTATTTATACTGGCAGTGTATATCTGGTTACCTGCATGGTACACTAAAATTTCCGGCACTACCCCTGGTACATTTGTTACCATTGTAATTGCTGTTTTTATTGCTATTATTTTTTTCTCTTATTTTCGCATGCATTTTAAATGGGAAATGAACGAACAACTTTACCTCGAACTGAAACATAAACAAAAAAAATATAATGCAGCTAATCAATAAAAATGATGCTCATTATTTAAAACCAACTAAACAACAATGAAAAAAGTTTTTTTTCTTTTAATGATGGCAATGCCTGCCCTCTTAATTTCCTGTAAAAAAGAAGATAAGTGTCCATTTACAGAATCTTCAGTCTCTGCAAGCGCTGCAGAAAGAACTTACTTACAAAATTATTTAAGTACCAACAACATCACAGCACAAGAACATGCCAGTGGAGTTTTTTATAATATTAGCTTAGCAGGTACAGGAAGCAATCCTTCAATATGTTCTTATGTAACTGCAAAATATACCGGTTCTTTTATCCCTGGTGGAGCTATTTTTGATTTTACACCAGCAGGTTCCCCCGGTTCAAATTTTGCATTGGGTGAAGTAATTGTGGGCTGGCAAAAAGGGGTACCACTTTTAAAAACTGGTGGAAAAATAACTTTGTACATTCCTCCATCCCTGGCTTATGGAAGTTATAATTATCCAAACGACACTAATATAAGAATCCCTGCAAATTCTTATTTAAAGTTTGAGATTGAACTGGTAGCTGTTCAATAAAATATTTTTTTTAAAATAAAAATGGCTTTGAGTTTTCAAAGTCTTTTTAGTAAAAAATAATTCATGAGCCACGAATCCATCTCTGTTTTTGATATGTTTAAAATTGGGATTGGCCCCAGCAGCAGCCATACTTTGGGCCCCTGGCGTGCTGCACAGTTATTTACAAGCTGGCTTCAAAAAAAAAATATTTTAGATGAAGTAATCCGCATTGAGGTTTTGCTCTATGGTTCGCTAGCCAAAACAGGCGTGGGGCATGGCACAGACATAGCCGTGCAACTGGGCCTGGGCGGCGAAGATCCCGTAAGTTTTGATGTAGATAATATTGGCTCCAAAATAAATGATATCAAGCTCATGAAAAAACTGCTGCTTGCGGGCCGCCACGAAATAAATTTTGATGCAGCAGAAGATATTGAATTTCTTTTTTCCGAATCACTGCCTTATCATCCCAATGCATTAACCTTTTTAGTAGAATTAAAAAGCGGCGAAACCCTGGCTCAAACTTATTATTCTATTGGTGGAGGATTTGTGCAACAGGAAGGAGAAACAGGTTCCGCCTCATCGGCCATGGCTCTTCCTTTTCCTATAAACACTGCAAAAGACTTACTGCACTGGTGCCGCAAAACGGGCATGGCTATATATGAAGTGGTGCTGGAAAATGAAGGCACCTGGCGTAGCGATGCCGCCACCAAAAAAGATTTGCTCAACATCTGGAATGTGATGAAGCAATGCATGTACCGTGGTTGCCACGCAGAAGGATATTTGCCCGGTGGCCTGCAGGTAAAAAGGAGGGCAGCAGCATTGAATAAAAAATTATTAAACAATATAGATTTTAGCAGCTACGATAGTTGGGTACAGGCCATTAAAGCCGGTGGCCAGCAGTTTCATTATATCCTGGATTGGGTAAGTTGTTTTGCCCTGGCCGTAAATGAAGAAAATGCATCTTTTGGCAGGGTAGTAACAGCACCTACAAACGGGGCCGCTGGGGTAATTCCTGCAGTACTTCAATATTATATTCTTTTTTGTGAGGGTGATAGCGATGAAAAAATACTGCAGTTTTTATTAACCGCTTCGGAAGTGGGTAGCATTTTTAAAAAAGGAGCCACCATTTCTGCAGCCATGGGTGGATGTCAGGCAGAAATTGGTGTAAGCAGTGCAATGGCCGCAGCAGCACTTACCGAATGTATGGGCGGCACCCAACGGCAGGCACTAATGGCGGCTGAAATTGCTATGGAGCATCACCTTGGTATGACCTGCGACCCTATTGGGGGCCTGGTGCAGATTCCCTGCATAGAAAGAAATACCATGGGTGCCATAAAAGCCATTACCGCCAGCCAACTTGCAATGCAGAGCACGCCCGATTTTGCAATAGTAAGTTTAGATGGTGTAATAAAAACAATGTGGGATACTGCGCTTGACATGAACAGCAAGTATAAAGAAACTTCTGATGGTGGGCTGGCAGTAAATGTGCCCATAAGCTTGAGTGAGTGTTAACAACCAGTCTTACTGCCCGCCTGTTTCTACCCCAACTTCCTCTTTATATCCCGGTCGTTTTCTCTTGCTTTAATGGTTTCTCTTTTGTCGTAATTTTTTTTCCCTTTGCCCAGGCCAATATCCATTTTAGCAAATCCTTTTTCGTTAATAAAAATCTTTAGAGGAATAATACTGTAACCTTTCTCTTTTGTTTTTGCCAGTAATTTTTTTAATTCTTTTTTATTAAGCAGCAACTTTCTTTCCTGCAGGGGTTCATGATTGGTATAAGTGCCAAAAGCATATTCTGAAATGTGTAGGCTTTTTACATACAATTCACCTTTATCAAAAATGCAGTAACTGTCGTTAAAACTGGCCTTGCCTTTGCGCAGCGATTTTATTTCGGTACCCTGCAGCACCATGCCTGCAGTATAAGTAGCTTCAAAAAAATATTCGTGGTATGCCTTTCGGTTGTTGAGTTCCAATCTGGTAATTTTTGGAGTAAAGGTAAAACGAATTGATTGATTCTGCAGAATCCTTGTTTATACTAAATATTATTTCTATCTATGCTGTATAAATAAGAATCCAGTTTATGTCTAAAAAAAAGTTTGCTCACCGGCAGGCACTTAAAACCGGTACCGTTTCCATACCCGTTGCCAAACAAATAAAAAATATTAATGATCATGCTGCAATGCCATACTGGTTTGTTGCATTGTTGCTGGTATTGCCGGTAATATTTTCCAGAGAAGCCCAGGATCCTGCGCTCACACCCCGTTATATTTTGCTCAGTATTTTTATCTTTTTATTTGCCCTTTATTTTTATGCCTTTAAAAAAACAGCAACCCGTTTGACTTATCCTGCGTTAATAAAATATATTTTCCTGGCGGGGATAATATTTACTGTATGGAGTATTATGGGTATGTTTTTTTCTGTAAATCCTACTGCAGGTTATTATGAAATACTGCGGCAATTATTAAATCTTGTTTTGCTGTTTCTTATTTTAGAAATGATTGTTGCCAATGAATCTGCTATCTTAAAACTTTGTAAAGTTTTTGTTGTTATTGGCATCTTTCAAAGTTTTGTGGGCATCCTGCAGTTTTATGATATTGGCTTTACAGAAATTCCCGGAGCCAATGCAAAACCTTTTGGTTTAATGGCCAACCGAAATCTTTTTGGATCGGCACAGGCATTAGTTATTCCGTTTATAATCTATGTTTTATATATGGCTTCTCTTAAATGGAAATATGCATCTGCCCTGTCTTTAGTTTTAGTGATTGTTTCGCTTATTCTATCGCAAACGAGGGCAGCATGGCTGGCGGCAGTGGCTATACTTTTAGTTGCATTAATACTGGTACTTATTTTTTCTGCTGCCAACAGAAAAAAATGGGTTATAGCGAGCATCTTTTCTTTTGTATTAATTCTGGGTATTGGTACATTGTTGGTAGTTACCGATAAAAATGGTGAGTTATCCCAGCAGGTAAAGGAAAGAACTGCCAGCCTGGTAAATGCTGCCGGCGACAGTACGCAAAGTAAAGTAAATGCAAACGACCGCCTGGGCATCTGGAAAAAAACAATTACGCTAATAAAAGATCACCCAGTAAAAGGTATGGGCACCGGCAACTGGAAATTAAATATTCTTTCTTACGGTTCTGCCGGCTTATCCTGGTCTGCCGGGTATTATGTGCCAGACAGGGTACACAATGTCTATCTGCAAACGGCCGCAGAAACAGGCGTGGTGGGTGCAATGCTTTACATTCTGTTTTGGGTTCTCATTGCTATTGCCGGGCTTAAAGTAATTATAAAACCAGCATCAGAAGACCAGCGCATTCTTGTTATTTTAATGCTGGCCGGCTTGGCGGCATTTGCCACAGACAGCATGTTTAGTTTTCCCACAGAAAGAATAGAACATACATTGTATGTGCTGTTAATGGCAGGAGTAATTGCAGGTAATTATATTGCCAACAATAAAAATCCTGCTACTGCTACCCGTTTATCAAAACCGATTTTAATTGGGTTCCTGTTTATAGCATTTATTAATTTTATGATGGGCATAAAAAAACATTCTTTTGAAAAAAATCTTAAGTATGCCATAGCCTATGATGGCGAAGGAAGATACCCGGAAGTACAAGCATATGCAGAAGCAGGGAAAAACAGTTGGGTAAATGTTGACCAACTGGGTCAATCGTTGGAAGCAAGGAGCGGCGTAGCTTTCAGGGCACAAAAAAATTATCTGATGGCATTGGAGCAAATGAATCTTGCAATGAAATATAATCCCAACAGTGCAATGGTATACAATAACCTGG
>JBKJSJ010000365.1:0-8753 GCA_046595965.1 Ferruginibacter sp. | reverse complement strand
TTCATTATAAGTGCGTTTAGCCGTTACATATACTGGCATTCCTTTGTCATCAGGAGAAAAAACAGATAAAGAAAAAGTCCTGGTGGCTCTGCCTCCCATTCTTTGAATGCCTCCAAGAATATCCCTTATTTCATAGTCATCCGGAAAGCGGTTGGTTTGAGCAGCGTTAATCTGCGATTCATTCTGCTGAATATTTGGTGCAGCAAGCCCAAAAAAACGAAAAGTTTTATTGCCCTCCATTAATTGATCAATCTGCCTTTTAATTAGTGGCCAGGGATTGTAAGTGCCGGACTGAGCCATCACCGGAAGGCAACATGATAAAGCAAAAACCAACAGATTAGCGATAGTATTTTTCATGAAATTGTATAAAGATGAACCGGGGGCCTGACAAGCCTACTAAAAAATGCACGGCGAAATAATAAAAAATTTTTTACCCCATATTATTGTGGTCAGTATATGTATAATACTTAAAACGTTGCCCTATTTTACAATTTATTATATATTACCGAAAAGAACGAACTAAGTGTAAAACTCGTAGCCGTTGGATTGGACGCCCAGGAAGGCTGCACCATATTCATTGTTCCGCCATCGCCATTCCAGCACCAGCCTAAAACAGGCCAGCCTTTCACTTTAGCTCTATCTATAATGGCGCCCCAATCAGCATTACCTGTTGTACCATTGCCAAACTCCCCTATCATACCCCTGCGACCAGTATTAGTTATGTCATCCAGGTCGGAAGGTTCTATGCCATGATTTCGTCCCTGGTTCCAACCGTTGGGGTAAATATGTGCAGAGATGATGATGTTGGTGTCAGTAATAACCGGGTTGCTGGTTTTTACCGCTTGGTAAGCCGTAAAAGTTTCTTGTCCCCAGCCTGGAATATCAATTACTATCGGACCGCCGTACACTGTTCTTACAATGGCAATGGCTGAATTATACGCAGTAGCATAAGCTGCTGCAGTAATGTTGTGACTTCCCCACTCATTCATCATGTTTATGATAAAATTACCTCCAAGCGCCGCATAATTATTTTTCCACCAGTTTGCTGCTGTAGTTAATTCAGTTGCATCGTCTGAACCCAACACTGTGTACTTGTGATAAGTCGCAATTACTGTAAACCCGTTTGCTTTTGCCTGTGTAATCCAACCTTTAGCCTGGGCAGCTTTATCGGGCTCAATCTCAATACGAACCGTTTTTATTTTTGTTTGCTGTTTCATTAGTGCCCAGTCAAAGTTGGGATTACCGCCATTGTAATAAGAGGGCTGAAGATTGACTCCATTTAAAATAGTATCGGGTCCATTACCCGGAACAACCACCACTGGTGGAATAACTGGTGGCACATAAACAAAGGGTGCATCACTTGTTTTACCCTTGCTACAGGAATGAAAAATAATAAGAACCAGCAAAGGAAAAAAAAATATCTTCTTCATATCGCTAAATATTAAATTGTTTGCGCATTTTCAATCATTGTTTTCTTTACTTACTTGTAGTGTACAAGGTAAACCTATATAAAAAATTAGAAAGTAAACACCTGCTGATTATGTGACCCGGCAGGTGTTTACCAATTTTGTTAGAACATTGGACCATCCGAAAAATACACATCATCTATATTCACTTCGTAGCCCCCGGCAACATTACCAGTACTGAAACCTATTTTAAAATAGTCCAGCATGCCCTTTACGTCTAGAGATGTTGACGTGCCGGTTCCACCCCATTTTCCCCAGTTGATATCTGCCAAACGAAGACTATATAACTTCCACCCTGTAGTTTGCACAAAGTAGTCAGTTGAGTTGAGGTCTCCCCCCCATTTTACAGAAGACTGATTGGTTTCGAACTGAAAGAATCCTTTTTTGCCATTGGTGTTTACCCAAAAGTTTACATACGCATTTGCTACTGCTGAAAGGTCGATGGGACCTGATTTACTGATGTCGCCAGTCCAGTTCCAGTTGGCTGCATTTGCCAGGCCTACAGTAAGATATTTCTCACCGCTTTTGGTAGGAATACCGCTAAGATTAAGGCCGTTAGTAGCAGTACCACTGTAAGGATTTACACCATCTTCAAAATTAAAAGCTTTTACCACGGGTTTTTGGGGCCCGTCAGTAATCATTAGCTGATCGATGTTTATTTCATAATTGGAACCGGTGCCATTTCCACGCTTAAAGCCTAGTGCAATCGCATCGATGGTTCCCAGCGGATCAAAAGAAGTTCCGGAACCACTCCATTTTTCAAGATTTTCTGTTTTTAATTCAACGCTTACCCATGTCCATCCGGCAGTATTTAAATTATAATCAAATGAAGAATTAGCGGCTTTAAAATGCATGCCCCAATGGGTGCCATTCTGAATAAATTCTGCCTGCATATAACCGTCTTTACCACGGGTGTTTACAAGAAATGTAAAATGTGGCTTGTGGAAAGTTGACAAGCTAATGGGAGTAGAATAGTTTATGTCTCCTAAACCTTGCCAGGCTACTGCACCGGTTTTTTGTACAGAAAGATAGCGGGCATCACGGGCTTTTATTGCACCAGTGGTATTGAATCCACTTACAGCACCAGAGCCACCTGCCACAAACGGGTTAGTGCCTGTTTCAAAATCAAATATTACTACGGGATCCACCGCTATAAAAAAATTGCTTGGATTTTCTACCTGGATCATCGGTGAAGTTCCATTTGCAATTCCTGCTTTTGCCTTGGTTATTTTTATAGTTACCTGGTTTGGCAATACAAGACCAAGGGTGGCAATACTTAATTGATCTGGTGAAGAACTGGCTGAAGGGGAAATGGCAATTTTATTTCCGTCTATGTCTACTTCCAGCACCATATCCATATTAATACCCTTGATTACAAATGCCTGTCCCCTGGTAATTCGTGTAGGCCAGCCGGTGATTTTCACATCAAGAAAAATGGGTGTGAAGGATTCAGCGCTTACGCCACTTTGCTTATAGTTGGTAAACACGGTTACGGGTCCGGCAGAAACGGTACGTGGAATCTTTACCGTGATCCTGTTGGCAGAAGCCGTAATAATTTCTGCTTGCGTTTCAGGAACTCCGATAGATACCCTGGTTACTTTTTCGAAACTTTCGCCGGTTATCGTAAGGGTTTTGCCGATGGTATCTTTAATGGGTGCAATGGCCGTGATCTTTGGCACCGGCCAGTTAATATCATAGTCGGAAGAGAAATCATTTACCTTGGTACAGCTTGAAAAAAGCATCAACCCTATTGAACAAACCAATGCATATTTATATATTGATTTGTTGGAATAATATTTCATACGTAATAATTTTTTTAGTGATTAATAACCTTTATTTTGCTTAAGTCCCCATGACTGAACTTCCGTTTGTGGAATGGGCAAAACCGGCACTGGGTTTACTCCGCCGGTGACAGATCGTTCCATAGCATTTGTGCGCACGTCGGATGGAAGCGAACTCATATAAGTTCCCCACCGAACCTGATCCCAAAAGTGAAGTGCTTCTTCTGCCAACTCAACCCTGCGTTCGTGCATGATTGCGGCTTTTAATGCTGCACCTGTAACACTTGCTGCAATAGGTGGAAGCGTATTTGCGGGAGCACCGGTTGGTTCATAAGTGAGTGTTGCTTCAATGGAGCCTTTGGGCTTGCTACTGAGGCGTGCCCTGTCGCGGATCTGGTTTAAAATATCTCTTGCTTCCTGTTCTTTATTGGTGCTGGCAGCTGCCTCGGCTTTCATCAATAACACATCGGCATAACGAAACTTGCGAATGTTTTGTCCGCTTGCTTTTGCTTCCAGTGGTTTTATTATCGCTGCCTTGCGGTTCAGATAACCGGTAGCGTTTTCGTTTGGAAAGTCAATCACTTGCTTAATGCCCAAAACGATGTCTCCGTCTTTGTACATTGTAGATGCCTTTCTAGGATCATTGGGTTCAAACTCATTGGCCAAATTTGTTGTGGGATTATTGAACCCCCAACCCCAGAGTTTACGGCTATTTTGAATGATATTATTAGTAGTACCGGCTTTGATGGGGCCCCATCCTTCAGAGGTTGCTTTACATTGAATTTCAAAAATAGATTCATTGCTGTTCTCTCCTTCATCCTCAAAAATTTGTGCATAGTTGGCCATTAACCTGTACTGCCCGGAGTTAACAATTGTGTTGGTAATATCATACACTTCCTGCATGGTATGTGCGTTAGTATTTACGGTTCCAATCTGGTATAGGATAACCCTGGCCAGGTAGGCATTTACTGCACCTTTTGTAGCACGGCCCAAGTCAGCGGCAGCATAGGCACTTCTTTCCGGCAACAAATCTTTTGCTTTTTTAAAATCTTCTTCAATAAATTTAAAGGTGGCGGCAAGGTCCGCTCTTGGTGTAGAACCAAATTGTGAAGGCAGCACCGGGGCATCAAACAACGGCATACCCCCAAACAAACGTACCAAATAAAAATAATAGTACCCACGCAGGAAATATGCCTCGCCCATGATACGGTTTTTAAGCCGCTGGTCCCATGTAGCTACATTTAAATTTTTAATAACAGTATTAGCACGAAAGATTCCCTTCCACATATTATTATAGGTACTTCCTGATGGAGAATTTGCCGGATCAGCCTTCCATTTTTTTAAATCAGTAATGGTAGGGAAATCACCCGGCGTACTGCCTTTTTCCGCATCTTCGCTCATTACATCGCCGTACATCCATTCGTAATTGTGACCTGACCCCGGGCCTTCGTCCCAGGACGCTACGTCATACACTGCATTTATGCCAAGCACCGCTTGGTTTGGATCTAAAAAGAAATTCTCTTCGGTTTGTATGCCTTCCGGATTTTTGTCCAGCACTTTTTTACATCCGGTGGAGAGTAAAAGAACCGCTGCAATAACTAGTAACTTATTAATATTTTTCATTCTGATTGATTTTGTGATGATTGACTTGGACTGTTAGAAATTTAAGGTAACGCCTGCACGAAGCGTGCGTGATTGAGGATAAGTACCCACATCCACGCCATAAGCGTATGGGTTGCCATAATAACTCCCAATTTCAGGATCAAACCCTTCATAATTAGTCAGGGTAAACAGGTTGTCTGCGGCAACATAAATTCTTAAACCCGCTACTTTCAGATTTCCAAAAAGCTGTGTTGGCAACGAGTAGCCAAGCTGCACATTCTTCAGGCGCAGGTAGCTTCCATCCATCACATAACGATCGCTGAAACGCATGTTGTTATTCGGATCTGAAGCTGTCATTCTTGGTTCATTATTTTCAGGCGATGCTTTTGTCCAGCTTTGACGGCGTATGGTTTCAAAATTGTTCCATCCACCACCGGCATTGCTGCCGTTCCTAGTATTCCAGTTCATCCCGTTGACGATGCTGTTACCTTGCACACCCTGGATGAAAATACGCAGGTCAAAGCCTTTGTAAGAAAGATCTGCATTAAAACCATATTGAAAATCAGGGTAAGGATTGCCCAGGTTTTGTCTATCCAGGTCATCTATTTTTCCGTCCTCGTTTGCATCAATAAATTTCACATCTCCAAGGTAAGCATTCGGCTGAATACTGTTGCCATTTTTGTTCTTATGTGCGTCCAGTTCTTGCTGGCTGTTAAAAATACCATCTGTTTTTAACCCATAAAAATAAGGAAAGGGCATGCCTACCTCTGTACGGGTGGTGTTGCCAATTTTGCCTACACCGCCACCATCCTGTGGCGCACCGCCGCCAAGGTTGGTTATTTCATTTTTGATGAAGCTGATATTGGCGCCAACCCTGTATTTTAATTGGTTGCCACCGCTGTAACTACTGGTAAATTCAAACCCTTTATTGCTCATGGTGCCAGCATTTACCCGTGGAGCACCAGCACCAACGTATGAAGGAATTGGTACACTTACAATCATGTCTTTTGTTTGACGGTCAAAATAATCGGCCGTAAAACTCAACCTGTTCTTCATGAAATTAATATCTACGCCAACGTTTGTTTGCTGGTTCACTTCCCATTTTAATTCTGGATTGCTAAGTGTAGTAGGTGCAAAACCCTGAGTAAGCTGATCGTTGAAAACATATATATTATTACCGCTAACAGTAGTAACATAACCGTATGCATTTGCAGACTGCTCATTGCCTACTCTACCCCAGCCCGCTCTAATTTTAAATAAGCTTACCGGTTTAAAATCTTGCATAAACGATTCATTGCTTAGCACCCAGGCACCTGCAAAGGAAGGGAAAACACCCCAACGGTTATCGCCCAGGAATTTAGAGGAACCATCGTATCTAACGGTTGCAGTTAATAGATATTTACTATCGAACCCATAATTTACCCTGCCAAAGAAAGACTGCAAGCTGGTTTCGCTTTGGTTACTGGACACTGTAAAATCTGTGCTCTGGCTAGAGGAAAGATACATCAGGTCTTTATCTTGCGGCACATTGTAGCCCGTTGCAGAAAAATCATTGTAACTACCCTGCTGCAATTCTGTACCTACCATTGCACCGATGTTGTGCTTTTTAATTGTTTGAGTATAATTCAGGTAATTGGTCCATAACCAGCTTTTAGATTCGCTTCTTCTTTCCCACAATGAACTCTGATCTCTTGCCTCATCAACGGCAATAAAAAACTTGGGTGAGTAGCTTTTGTTATGGCCAGCATTTAAGCTTGTACCAATTTGTGTTTTAAACGAAAGGCCTTTAAATATTTTTGCCTCGGCCCATGCATTTGCAACTATGTAATTGCCATATCCTTTATTGTTTTTTAACTCATCCACTCCTCTTGCAGGATTGTTGGTATAAGAAATATCTGCACGTCCCCAGTTATTGGTTATTTTATCCCAGGCAGCCGTTAAAGGATCAGCAGCAAGGGCTGTTGTAAGTACCCCACTATATAAATCGGAGTTGAAATAAGTTTTATCAAAATGCGTAAAGGCACCACTAATGCCTGCTTTAAGCCAGCTGCTTATAGTAAGGTCATTGCTGAAATTGAGGAAATATTTATTCATAGAAGAGTTTCTTACAATTCCATCCTGTGAAAAATAGGTACCACTAAGACGAAAGCGATTTTGATCGTTACCACCCGCAATGTTCAAGGAATGATTTTGCATGAAACCGCTTTGCATAACCTCGTTCTGCCAGTTGGTGCCCTTATAATTATTTTGTCTTACATAATTAAGCCGTGTATATAATTGACTGTTTGTATCCAAGGGATTGCCATCGTTGGCATAGCCCTGCAACACAAGGTTGGCAAATTCAGTAGCATTTACCATCGGAATGGTTCGCCATGCTTTTTGATTGCCTACATAAGAATCAAAAACAAATTTCAACGGGCCTTTTTTACCTTTTTTCGTAGTAACTAATACCACACCATTTGCACCCCTTGAACCATATATTGCCGTTGCAGATGCATCCTTCAACACATCGATGCTTTCAATATCGGCCGGGGCAAGAAAACTGATATCACCTGTTTGGTAGCCGTCTACTACATAAATGGGATCGCTGCCATTAATAGATCCAATGCCGCGGATCCGAATCTGGGCGCCACTACCCGGCTCGCCGCTGTTGGCAATAACCTGCACACCAGCTACACGGCCCTGCATTGCCTGCACTACATCAGGAGTAGCCACCTGGGTAATCTGGTCACTTTTAATGGAGCCAACTGCCCCGGTTAAATCTTTTTTACGCACAGTACCATATCCTATTACAACCACCTCTGATAAAATGTCGGAAGTCTGTTTTAAGACAATGTTTTGCGATCCCGACTTTGCAACACTTATCTCCTGGTCTTGCATACCTACATAACTAAATAAGAGGGTTTTTGATTTTTCAGGAACCATAACAACATATTTTCCATCCTTATCACTGAGGGCAGTAATATTTGTTCCCTTCACTGAAATTGTAACACCGGAAAGGGCTATTCCCTTTTCATCCGTTATTATTCCCGACACTGACCTGGAGGACACCTGCGCAAGGCTAGTAAAATAAGCACTAAAGAGGAAGACTAAAATGAGTAAGTAACTCTTGTTTAAATTTGGCATAACAGTTCGTTTTTTTATGGAAATAAAGTTAGAAGTATTTTGGGATATATATGTAGTACTATTTTATCCATTCATGACTCTTTTTTATAAGTTTAAGGGAACTATTTAAAAAATAAAGCCTTGAACACATTATGGACATGAATTTACATAAGCTTGACAATTGATTACAAACTTATACTTTTTTAACCTTTTTATACTATTTTAACTGATAGAACAATAACTGTCTTGCCATTACCTATAGATATAACTACCAGGAAATAAAGCGTGAGAAACCAGAACTGATAAGTTTTTTGTAAGCATAGCAAAGGAATAACTGCATAACCTGTATAAGGTGGAGCATCTATCGGTATGCAGATATGCAATCTTAAAAGAGGTGTTCCGATTGTAGTTGCTACGACTGGGCGTTTAATAGATCTATTTGAAAGAAAAGCTATCGACCTGCAAAGAATCAAATAGATAGTATTAGATGAAGCAGATGAAATGTTGAACATGATTTTCCTTGATGACATTGATTTTGGATTAAAAAAATACCATAAACCGGGATAGCATCTTGTTGTTAGTGCAACCATGCCACCAGAAGTTAGAGCTAATGCAAAAAACTTTATGAATAAACGCAAACCAATTACCGTAGGTAAAAAGAACGTGGTAATGTAAATATTGATCCCCAGTTTTTTGTTGAACCTTCAATATACTTCCCAGATTTAATTTTCTTAATCTTCAGCTCCCGTTGCTTTGCTTCCGCTATACTACTATAATGATCCTCGTAAAACAATTCACG